>JBEIIN010000109.1:0-5785 GCA_040380795.1 Sediminibacterium sp.
ATCACACCTTCTGTCATCGTATCACTTAAGCGTGGCATTAATACTACTTCTTCCATAGTACTTGCATCAATACTATTTGCAGTTGTTGCTGGACTTGTAGTTGAAGCAGCAGGCGATGCAGGAGCAGTAATGCTTGATGCAGCAGAAGCACCATTTGTATTCGCTGCAATAAGTGCAGTAATATCTTCTCCTTGTTTTCCGAATATGGCTAATAAATCATTCACTTGTAATTTTCCTCCACGAGGTGTGCCAATATGCAATAAAATACCATCCTGATAGCTCTCCAATTCCATGGTAGCTTTATCCGTTTCTATTTCGGCTAATAAGTCTCCTTTTTTTACAGTATCCCCCACTTTTTTATGCCAAGCAGCCACCACACCTTCTGTCATGGTATCACTTAAACGGGGCATTAATATTGCTTCAGCCATAGGTAAAAGGATGTTTTGTAATTAGGCATGAAATTACGCTAAAATTGTATTTTTTCCCAGCAGAAAAAGCAATTTTCTATCAAAATGAGGTTAAAACAGGGCTATTTAAGTAAAAGCCTAGATTCTATTGACCCTGTGCCAAACTATAGGCTTTTTTATCGCCCCACATATTCAATATTTCTAAAGAACATATCTTAAAGTTCACCGCTAAGGCACGATATAAATCAATGACATCATTTTGAGAAAGTGGCGATTCATTCACTGTTTCAAAACGACAATAATACTGATTAATTAAATTGGTAAATACCGAACCTGAAGGCCAAACCTGCGTTCCTCTATTGGTAATAGTTACCAACTTTAAAGTGGCAGTCGTATGCAATAAACATTTATCTGCAATGACTTGTGGTTGCTCTGCACTTTCGATGAAGAAATCGACACCTACAATTTTATGATGATCATTTAAATCACTTTGTAACATTGGATTGCTTTCTAATTTAAAATTAGTAGGCGTTACATAAAAATTAGCTAAACTAGGTTTTGGATTATGGCTTGGTAATTTTCCAAAATTCTGAATGACTGCTTGCGCAAAGGCAGTAGTGGATAAAGAAGCGGTAGCGCGATCTCCAAAATCACCTGTATGCACACCCGATTCTAAAGTATACAATAATGCATTTTCAATAGTTACTGCTTGTTCCATTAAACCTAAATGATGCAACATACCTAAACCACTTAATAATAAAGCAGTCGGGTTCGCAATATTTTTTCCCGCAATATCTGGAGCCGTTCCATGTACTGCTTCAAATATAGAAATATGATCTCCAATATTAGCAGAAGGCGCAAAACCAAGCCCACCCACTAATCCAGCGCATAAGTCACTCACAATATCTCCTTGTAAATTCGTTAATACCACTACATCAAATAAGTCTGGACGACTTACTAATTTCATACAAAGGTCATCTACAATAACATCATCTGCTTTTAACTCAGGATATTCTTTAGCTACTTCTTTAAATACTTCTAAAAACAAACCATCTGTTAATTTCATGATGTTTGCTTTATGGCCGCAAGTAATGCGCTTGGCTCCTTTTTTCTTAGCCATTTCAAATGCGTATCGAATAACTTGCATGCTACCTGGACGCGTAATAAAACGACGACCCAAGGCCACATCCTGTGTTAACATATGTTCAATACCTCCATAGGTATCTTCAATATTTTCTCTAACAATAGTAATATCAATAGGTATACCTGCTTTACTAAAAACAGTGTCTACACCACTTAATGTTTGAAAGGTTCTTTTGTTCGCGTAGGTGTTCCAAGTTTTACGCGCAGTCACATTGACGCTTTTCACGCCTTTGCCTTTGGGTGTTTCCATCGGGCCTTTAAAAAGGATACCTAAATCTTCAATAGTGTCCTTCGCTTGAGCGGTCATACCATTATTAAAGCCTTTGTCAAAAACCCATTTTCCCATATCCACAAAATCGTATTCCAAAGGCACTTTGGCGGCATTAAACACATCAATTACGGCGTCCATAATCTCTGGGCCGATACCGTCTCCTTTAGCTACTGCGATCTTCATTTTGACTAATTTTTAAAGATTTTTACCACATTACCCAATACGTAATGCATTAGTTTTCGCAAAGTTAAGCGACTTAGGGGGTCTAAGAAAAAAATAGAAGGGTTTTTTATAAAATCGGGGCAAATTTTTGGTACTTTTATCCCGCAGTATTCTCTGCAAAAGCACTTATTGACTTTAATTCATATGGTCTCTAAAATTTCAGAAGGCGTAGAGGTGAGTATCGAGACTTTTTACCAAAAAGACTATAGCAATCCTTTGCAAAATGAATACATGTTTGCTTACAGAATTACCATCGAAAATCACAACTCTTTCCCCGTTAAATTATTAAGACGTTTCTGGGAAGTATTTGATAGCAATAGTGAACACCGAATTGTAGAAGGCGAAGGTGTGGTAGGTGTGCAACCCTTAATTATGCCAGGTAAACATTATCAATATGTAAGTGGCTGTCACTTAAAAAGTGAATTAGGTAAAATGCAAGGTTATTATACCATGGAGAATATTGAAACAAAGGATTTAATCAATGTCAATATCCCAGCCTTTAAAATGGCTGCGCCTGTTAAATTAAACTAAGCCTACCTTTGGCCCATGAAAATTTGTATCGCCCAACAGAATTATCAAATAGGCAATTTCGAGGCCAACACAAAACAGATCATAGATGCTATTGAGAGCGCAAAGCAACAAGGTGCTGATTTAATATTATTTAGTGAAATGAGTGTTTGTGGCTACCCTGCCAGAGATTTTGTGGAGTTCAATGATTTCATTACTAAATGTTACGCTCAAGTTGATATTATTAAAGAAGCGGCCGACACCATTGGGGTTTTAATTGGTAGCCCTGCCCGCAATCCAAATAAAAAAGGAAAAGATTTATTCAACGCTGCATTTTTCTTACACGATAAAAAAATAATTGCAGAAATTCATAAAACATTATTACCCACTTATGATGTTTTTGACGAGAATAGATATTTCGAAGCGGCAGAAGATTGGAAAGTGGTTCCCTTTAAAGGAAAAAATTTGGCAATCACCATATGTGAAGACATTTGGAACCTTGGTGACAACCCTTTGTACACGATTTGCCCAATGGATAAAATGATGCAGCAGTCACCAGATATTTTATTGAATCTGAGCGCTTCTCCATTTGACTATACGCATGACGAAGATCGTAAAGCCACTATAAAATCTAATGTGGTTAAATATAAAAAACCTTTATTCTACTGCAACGCAATTGGAAGTCAAACAGAAATTGTATTCGATGGTGCTTCTTTGGTATTTGATAAAGACGCAAACTTATGTGGTGCTTTACCCATGTTTGAATCTGCAATGCAAATTTTTGAATGCACAGAAGACGGTATGATTAATGCCCCTATTATTGAACCTGCTGCAAGAGTTCCCAATAAAGAATTAAATCCGCTTACTTTAGAACCCGCCTTAAATATTGATCAAGTATATAAAGCATTGGTATTAGGGGTGAAAGATTATTTTAACAAAATGGGTTTTGCCAAGGCCATTATAGGTTCTTCAGGTGGAATTGATTCAGCAGTTACCTTGGTTATTGCTTGCGAAGCCTTAGGCGCCGAAAACGTAAGAGCTGTATTAATGCCCTCCCCTTATTCTACTTCTCATTCAGTGGATGATGCTGTAGCATTGAGCAAAAATTTACAAAACCCATACGACACTATTGCTATTAAAGAAGTCTACGAAAGTTTTTTAAACACTTTACAACCATTATTTAAAGACTTACCCTTTTCCTTAGCAGAAGAAAATATACAAAGCAGGTCAAGGGGTAATATTTTAATGGCCATAGCAAATAAGTTTGGCTATGTATTATTAAATACATCTAATAAAAGTGAATTAGCTACCGGTTATGGAACTTTATATGGCGATATGGCGGGTGGCTTAGGAGTTTTAGGCGATTGCTATAAAATGCAGGTCTATGAATTAGCTAAATATATTAATCGTCAAAAAGAAATAATTCCTGCTCATATTATTACTAAGGATCCTAGTGCTGAACTAAGACCCGACCAAAAAGACAGCGATAGTTTACCCGCCTATGAGATACTTGATCAAATACTTTTTCAATACATTGAAAAAAGAGCCGATCCTGCAAGCATCAAGGCACTAGGTTTTGAAGCTGCACTGGTAGATAAGACTTTGAAAATGGTGAATACCAACGAATATAAAAGAAATCAATTCTGTCCTATTATTCGTATTTCTCCTAAAGCCTTTGGTGTTGGAAGAAGGATGCCTATTGTAGCTAAGTATTTAAATTAGCGTTAGTTTGCACATATAAATTTTAATTACTTTACATATGAAAAAAATATTCATACTTGTTCTTATTTGCCTCATCGCGAACATGCCATTCGCTGTATTGGCGCAAAACAAAAAAGAAATTTTACCAGGTGCCTATCAAACTGCGCAATATTTACCACTTTTAAAAAATAAAAGAGTGGGCTTGTTTACCAACCACACTGCTTCTGTAGGCAAAAAACATTTGATAGATACTTTACTTGCAAGTGGCATTCAAATACAAAAAGTATTTACACCAGAACATGGCCTTAGAGGCACGGCAGACGCTGGTGAAAAAACCAAAGATGGTATTGATGAAGCAACAGGCGTGAAAATTGTTTCGCTCTATGGAAAAAAATATGACCCTAGCGAAGCAGACCTTGCTGATGTAGATGTGTTGCTATTTGATATTCAAGATGTGGGTACAAGATTTTATACCTATATCTCTTCGCTACAATATTATATGGAAGCGGCGTGGGCTAATAATAAGCCCTTGGTTATCTTAGATCGTCCAAATCCAAATGGACATTATGTAGATGGGCCAGTTTTAGAAAAACCCTTTAGTAGTTTCGTTGGCAAGAAGCAGATCCCTACTGTATATGGTATGACGATTGGCGAATATGCTAAAATGTTGGTGGGTGAAAAATGGTTGACAGCGCCAGCAGATAGCAATATCAATAAAACAGCAAGTCCACTTCAATTCACGGTGATTGCCTGTAAAAATTATGACCATACCTCCATGTACACTTTTAATATTGCGCCCTCTCCAAATTTACCAGACATGAATGCCATCTATTGGTATCCAACCACCTGTTTAATTGAAGGATCTGTGATGAGTGAAGGACGCGGCACTGCGCATGCATTTGCGCATATTGGTCATCCAAGTATCAAAGGTAAAAGCTTTAGCTTTATTCCTGGACCAAGAACGGGTGCGATGAGTTCTAAATTGTATGGACAAACCTGTTATGGATGGGATTTAAGCAAGCAACAAGCACCAAATAAAATTGACCTTGATTTAATTATAGAGATGTACCAAGCATTCCCTATAAAAGACAGCTTTTTTATTGAGCCTAAATCAAAATTAGCCACCGACTATTTCTTTAATAAATTAGCAGGTAATGCTGTTTTGATGGAGCAATTAAAATCAGGTCAATCGGCTGCAACTATTAGAGCTAGCTGGCAACCTGGATTAACTGCATTTAAATTAATGCGTAAAAAATATTTATTGTATACAGATTTTGAATAGGCAGGATAAGATCACACCAAATGAATGAACTAATTAATTAAATTCATTTTAAGACATATAAAAAAGGTCCCGAAATTTCGGGACCTTTTTTATAGGCAATCAATCTATTCAAATCAATTATCCACCAATGATTGGAATGGCCAATTGATGTACTGCATCATTTAATTTTTTAACACCTGTTTTCTTTAATGTATCCAGCTTATTGAATTCAGCATCTACTTGTCCTTTTAACAATTCATACACACCTTGCAC
>JBEIIN010000110.1:0-5667 GCA_040380795.1 Sediminibacterium sp.
AATAGTTGTTATTTTAGAGCATAAAATTAAGGAAAAACCGTTGATGTTTTTGTGATTTTTATCATTTTAACACTTCTAATATTGGGTTTCCAATAGAACCACTTGGCATTTGAATGCCTAAAAGTGTTGATATAGTAGGGGCAATATCGGTCATATAATTTACTGAATTGATTTGGCCTTTTTTGATACCATTACCGTACCATAACAAAGGAATATGAGCATCATTATTGTATAAAGTGCCATGAGTGGTTCCTGTTGCATAGCCATCCATATAACCTGATTTTGCTACTATAAATAAATCCCCACTTCTTTGAGATGAATAACCATTTACAATGCGCTCTCTTAAGGCTTCTGGAATAGCTGCAATAGCAGCTTTTCTTGTTTCCACCACTTGCAGAATACCTGGATTTTTTTCTAAAATATTAGTTACTAATTGCACTAATTTGTCTTGACTTACATGAAGGCTATCCATTAGATCATGGTTAAAGTGAATATAGTATTCACCTATATCTGAAATCATTTTTGGGTCTAAACTATTTTTAACCAACAGCCCATTCAGCTCTTTTTTAATAGCTGATTCACTGATTAATCCACCAGGTAAATGGTGTTTTTTAGCAAATTCTGGTATATGTTGTACCGCATGATCAGCTGTCAAAAAAACAGTATAATTATTTTTTCCAACTTGCTTATCTAAACTCGCAAAAAGCTGAGCTAATTGAATATCTAATTTGATATAGCCATCCATTGTTTCCCATGAATTAGGACCGAAAGAGTGACCAATATAATCAGGCGACGAAAAGCTAATAGCCAATAAATCAGTAATATCATCCTTGCCTAATTGCTCATTGACCAAAGCCATTTCTGCCATTTCTAAGACTAAGTTATTGCCATAAGGAGTACTTGCAATTCTGCCATAATCTTTACCAATGAATTGAGATAAGCTGTATGGAAACCCTTTTTGTTCAGCACCTAAAGGGGTGGATTCATAGGCATTGATATCTTCATCACAATTAGCCTCATAGTCAGATTTGGCCAAACTCAAGTTCCATCCTTTTGCATACAAACTGTCTACTCTATGTTGACCATTGTATTCAGTCACCCATTTTGGCAAGTTTTTATCATAATAGGTAGAACTAATAAATTTCCCAGTTTTACTATCATACCAATAAGCCCCATTGGCACTATGTCCTGCTGGAAGGATAGCACCTCTGTCCTTGATAGAGATACCATACACCTTACTTTTAAAGTTGCTTGCTAATTTCATTTCATCTCCGATGGTACTTGTCCACAAGTTTTTTGGGCTCATTTTACCAGCAGCACTGCCTTCTATTCCTACAGACATAACGGTCGCGTCTTCTACACAGTATACAGTTTTTTGTAAGATATTATCAAACCATTGGTTTCCAGCAATACCATGAATTGCAGGGGTGGAACCAGTGTAAACCGAAGCATGTCCACATGCTGTTACGGTGGGTATATAGGGGATTAAGTTATTATTACAACTGGCACCCTCATTTACAAAGCGTAAAAAGCCTTGTTGGGAGGTGAAATAGGGCTTAAATTGATTGATATAATCCCAGCGCATTTGGTCTACTACTATTCCTACTACTAATTTAGGTTTTTCTGCTGTATTTTGCTTGCTAGCATTGAGTTTCAAGGAACCTAAACTCTTTTGAATTTGCGCATTGCTAGTGAATGAAAATAGGCTTAAACAAATGAATAAAATGTATCTCATTTCAAATATTTTTCTTTTATTAAATATACTTGTTAACACTAACAAATAGTAGACTGCAATTTACAGCTATTTATTAGAGGATAAAAGGTAAAAATTTATTAAATTTGCCTATATAAAAAAGATAATATGGCGGATATATTTGAAAGACTGATTAAGAATTATGGACCTATTGGTCAACACCGTGAAAGAGCCCATGGCTACTTTGCTTTTCCTAAGTTAGAAGGTGAAATTGGCTCTAAAATGAAGTTTAGAGGTCAAGAAATGATTGTATGGAGTTTGAATAACTATCTAGGTTTAGCCAACCACCCCGCTGTGCGCAAGGCCGATGCCGATGCAAGTGCTAAGTATGGTTTGGCCCTTCCAATGGGTGCAAGAATGATGAGTGGAAACAGTGATTTACATGAGAGGTTGGAAGCTGAATTAGCCAGTTTTGAACATAAAGAAGATGCTATTTTAATGAACTATGGCTATCAAGGTATCATGAGTGCTATTGATGCTATTTGTGGAAGACATGATGTGGTGGTTTATGATGCAGAGTGTCATGCTTGTATTATTGATGGATTAAGAATGTTAGCCGGTCATCGTTTTGTATATAAGCATAACGATATAGAAGACTGCGAAAAGCAATTACAAAGAGCGCAAGCTTTAATAGACAAACAAGAGACTGGAGGAATATTGGTCATTACAGAAGGCGTATTTGGAATGGCGGGAGATCAAGGAAAGTTAAAAGAAGTAGCGGCTTTGAAAAATAAATTTTCTTTTAGATTGTTGGTAGATGATGCACATGGTTTTGGTACTTTAGGCAAGACGGGTGCAGGTGCAGGAGAAGAGCAAGGTTGTCAAGATGAAATAGATTTATATTTTTCCACTTTTGCAAAAAGTATGGCTTCTATTGGTGCGTTTATGGCGGGGCCTAAAACTATTATTGATTATATCAGGTACAATATTCGTTCGCAAATTTTTGCGAAAAGTTTACCTATGCCATTTGTAGTAGGTAATTTAAAACGTCTAGAATTATTGCGAACACAAACTGAATTAAAAGATAAGTTGTGGAAAAATGCCTTGGCTTTACAAAATGGTTTAAAAGAAAGAGGCTTTGATATTGGCAAAACCGATTCAGTAGTGACGCCCGTGTATATGAAAGGTGGCGTAGAAGAAGCAACTTTAATGGTAATGGACTTAAGAGAAAATTATAAAATATTCTGTTCTATTGTGGTATATCCTGTTATTCCTAAAGGGCATATCATTTACAGGTTAATTCCTACAGCAGATCATTCACAGGAAGAAATTGATTTAACCTTGAAGGCCTTTAGTGAAACCAAGGCGAAATTAGATGCAGGTGCTTATAAGGCGGAAGAAATTCCAGATATGGCAAACAAGTAAATACTAAAGTAGAGTAAGTGTAAAAGTAGTTTGTTATTAAGCGACAAGTACTTTTCAAAATAGTAAAGAGCAAGATTGGTTAGAGTAAGTCTAATTGATTTTGCTCTTTTTTTAATACCTCAATACTTACATTGAGTTCAAATCCTATGAGTAAGATTAAGGAGTTTAAGTATATTAAAGTCATTACCACCAGCACCGTACCAATAGATCCATAAATTTTACTGTAACTACTAAAATTATTAACCCAATAAGAGAAACCTAGGGTGGTGATTAACATTAATAAGGTAGAAAGTAAGGCCCCAGGAGAATTAAGGGGCCATCTTTCTTTAATAAGAGGTGCGTATTTATATATAAAGGCATTGCCAAAAAATAGCAATAGAATAATGATCGCCCAGCGAACAGAATTCCAATAGGGTATAATTGTTTTTCTTTTAATTTCAAATACTTCTCTAAGTAGTCTAGTTAATTGGTCTTGGCCAATTAAAACAAGTAAGCTTGCAAATACTAAGAGTATTAAAATAATGGTTAATCGAATAGCTCTCATTCTTTGGTGTAAGAAAAAAGGTTTGTTTTGCATAATGGACTTATCAAAACTTCTAATAATGCCGGTCATGGCATTAGAGGCGTAAAACAATAGCAATAAAAATCCAAATGAAAAAATACCCACATGCTGACTTAATAAATCGTTTATGATTTCCATGATGAATTTATAAGTACTTGAATTAGGGGCAATATCTTTAAATACAGAAAGTATTTGTTTTTTTACTTTAAACGCCTTCGGAAAATAAGGAATGATTGAAAACAAAAATAGAAATCCGGCAGGTAGGGCCATGATTAAGTTAAAGGAAATAGCAGAGGCCCTGTCGTATAATCCTAAGGTATTTAATTGCTTGTATACAAAACTTAGAACCTGATACAAATTAACATTTTGAAAGCCCGGAATATATATCGCCTTTGCTTTTTGTTTAAAAAATAAATACAAGGGTTTGAAAAGCTTGATGAGGGTATTAAGTAGTATAGTAAGGAATTGATTCAAATGAATGGGTTGATTTGCGCTTTTGAGTATTAATTAATTTAATTTCTATAAGTATAGTTCTATAAGTATAGTTTGATAATTTTATTTTCTAATGTTTATTTATTTTTTTTAGCTTGGTATTCATCTAGTTTAAGCTGGTACTCTTTGGCAAATCTACTATGTTCTTCATAAGTAGCACTAAAATGATGGTAGCCACTAAAATCGGCCTTGGCCACAAAATAAAAATAGTTAGTGCTAGGCGCATTCAATACTAAGTCAATTGTTTTAGGAGCGGGTGTGCAAATGGGGCCAGGAGGAAGACCTGCTTTTTTATACGTATTATAAGGAGAAGGATTAGTTAAATACTTTTCATAAATACGAGTGAGTGTAAAATCCTGCATGGCATATTTGATAGTAGGGCAGGCTTGCAGGGGCATTTTTTGCTTTAATCTATTTTGGTAAACACTTGCAATAATGGTTTTATCAGTATCGTAATTCGTTTCTTCTTCTACAATAGAGGCTAAGGTATACACTTCATTTTTAGTTAGTCCTATAGAAGCTGCTTTGGCAAGTCTATTATTTTTACTCCAAAAAAGGCTTTCTTCTGTTTTCATTTTTTGCAATAGCTTAGACATTGGAGTAGACCAATAAAATTCATAGGTATTGGGAATAAATAGGCTAAGTACTTGCGTGGTATCTGTACCAAAAGGGGCGAGTGAATCGTTGCTATTTAAATACTGCATACATTGGATACTATCTATGGAAAAAGTATTGGCTACTAGTTTCGCGAGGTCGCCCTTGGTTCTTACTTTATTTAAAATAAATTTAACCCTAGCTTGTTGGTTATTTCTAAGTATTCTAATTAAGTTCAGTAAGCTTGTATTTTTATCAATTAAAAATTTACCGGGTTTAATTCTATCTTCTACATTGAATAATTTAGCTAAAACCAAGAAGCTAGTTTTATCTCTAATTATTTTTTTAGTACTTAAGCTATCTGCTAAGGCGTCCAACCCTCCCGCATTATATTCAAAGCTTGCTTTTTCTGTGGTAAAATGAGTGACCTTAATAAAAAGGGTATAGGAGCTATACACTACTAAAACCAATAAAGCGAGTAAGATCCATTTTTTCATAGGGTAAAGATATTTCATCCTTTTAATACAGAATCAAAATACAATAAAAATCCCTCTCGTTTGCGCGAGAGGGATTAAATATTTTGGATGAAAAAGGCTTAGTTTAATTTAGTGATTAGCTTTTGCCTTTTAGCATTACTTTTTAGTAGCTGCAGGAACAGTGGCTGGAGCAGTAGCTGGAGCTTGTTGAACTGGAGCTGGTGCAGTAGCAGGAGCTGAGATGGAAGTATTCACTTTATTCAATAAACCTTTATCAGATGCAGTACCACCAGATTTTAAGAATAAGGTAGAAGTGATGGCTAATATAGCAATCACAGCAGCGAAAATCCAAGTGCCTTTTTCAAGCACATCTGTTGTTTGCTTAACGCCCATGAAATTATTGCTAAGGCCACCTACATTCGCAT
>JBEIIN010000111.1:0-5622 GCA_040380795.1 Sediminibacterium sp.
ATACAATAGGCCAAATTTTCAGTTTATTCGATTTTTCAGCGCAAGGGAAGCAAATCTATGCCTAAAATTGCATGATAAGCAAAGGATTAGGGTAAAAAATGTCAGTTTTTACCAATAATTTTAGATAGATTTGCAGCCGCTTAGCTCTTATACATATGATGAACCGAAGAAATATTAGAATTAAAGTAATGCAGGTGCTGTATATGGTTGAAAATCAAAACCAAAGCAGTCCCGGCTCCCTACTTCAGAAGGAATTTGACAAAACACGTAATTTGTTTGTTTTCCTAGTTCATCTAGTTCACCAAGTAGCCCTTTATGCCGAAGTAGAGGCAGGGCAGAGAGCCTCCAAAAATTTACCCAATCAAGCCGATTTATCTGTTAATATCAAATTAGCAGGCAATAGTATTGTATGGCAAACCATTGAGTCTGAGAAATTCAAAAAAGCATTGGCTCTTGTTAACCCTGCACAATGGTTGGACGAGGACATCGTAAAAACCTTGTTTAGAAACCTATCAGAATCGGCTATTTATAAAACTTACATTATAGAAGAAGGAAGAGACAAGGCCAAAGAAAAAGAGATACTTAAATTTATTTTCGGCACCCTTATTTTAGAATCAGATAATATCTTAGAATATATCGATGAGCGTTTTGCGAATTGGGAAGATGAAGGAGAAATGATGGTAGGCTTTATCTTGGATTATTTACAAAAGCCAGGCAGCATTGATTTTATAGATTTAGTGGGCGAGGAGAAAATGAAATTTGCTACTGAATTACTGCATACAGCCATTGATAAAAAAGGATATACCGAAGAAGTGATTAAGCCTAAATTAAATAACTGGGATCCAGAACGTATTGCTGTGATAGATATGATACTACTTCGTTTGGGCGTTTGTGAATTATTGTATTTTGATACCATACCTACCAAGGTGACTATTAATGAATACATTGATTTAGCCAAGGACTATAGTACTGAACAAAGTGGTCATTTTGTGAATGGTATTTTGGATAATATTCATAAAGAATTAGTGGGATCGGGAAAAATTCAAAAAATAAGTCACAAACCATCTGCGCCCAAAAAATAAGACTGTAAATAACATATATTTGCAAGAGCGGTTTTATAAAAGAAGAATTTATAAACATAACTATATAAACATAACTATATAAACACAATTATATAAAAACAACTATTAAAACATAAACAACTAAATAAATTACAATGACAGCAATTTTATTACAAGCACCACAAGGCGGAGGTACTTTCCAATTAGTAATGTTGGGTGGTATTATACTAGTATTCTGGTTCTTTATGATTCGCCCACAAGCTAAAAAAGCGAAAGAGCAAAAGAAGTTTATTGACGATATTCAAAAAGGAGACAAAGTAGTTACTATCGCAGGTATCCATGGTACGGTGAATAAAGTAAACGAAGACAATACGATTCAATTGGAAGTAAGCCCTGGTTCTTACTTGAAAATTGAAAAATCATCTATAAGCTTAGAGTGGTCAAAAACCAACCCTAAATAATTATAATTGGTTTGATTAAAAAAAGTCCGAAATTGGGGTAACTAATTTCGGACTTTTTTATGTCTAAGATGATCGGACTTACGGGGGGTATTGGTGCAGGGAAAACCATGGTAGCCAAAATGTTTGAAAACCTAGGTGTGCCTGTATTTAATGCAGATGATACTGCAAAGCAGTTGATGCAGACAAGTCCTGCCATTAAAACTGCACTTATCCAACAGTTCGGAGAGAAGGTGTATGAGAACGGCATTTTACAAAAAGCCTATTTGTCTTCCATTGTTTTTTCAGACGCGCATCAGTTGGCCTTATTAAATTCAATTGTACATCCTATTACTATTCAAGCTGCCTGGGACTGGGCCAAATTACAAACAGCCCCTTATGTGATTAAAGAAGCCGCACTTTTATTTGAATCGAATGCAGTGGAAGGTTTAGACTTTGTTATTGGGGTGACAGCACCCATGCCTTTAAGAATTCAAAGAATTATGCAAAGAGATGCTTGCACGAAGCAAGAAGCTGAAAAAAGAATGCATCATCAAATAAATGATACTATTAAAATGCGTTTATGTGATAAAGTTATTGTGAATGATGAAATACAATTATTAACGCCACAAGTACTAGCTGTTCACGAATTTATACTGGCTTCTGTAATTTAAAGCAGGCCCTTTTTAATCTTCCATCAAAATCAAAGGGGGTAGTAGCCTTGGTAATATCTTTAATGAGTTTGGTGTGAATACTTTCGGCATCAATTTTAAAATGAGAAAAATTAGTACTGAAATACAATATACCACCTGGTTTCATAGCGCGCAGCATATCATTGATTAATTCAACATGGTCTCTTTGAATATCTAATACATCCTTCATTCTTTTACTATTGCTAAAAGTAGGTGGGTCCATCACGACTAAATCATATTTATTAGCAGGTAAGGTTTTTAAATACTGCTTTACATCGGCATGTATAAATTGATAAGCGACTTTATTATTTAATTTATTTAAAGCAAAATTATCTTCGCTCCAGGCTAAATAAGTTTTTGATAAATCAACAGAGGTAACGGTTTTAGCACCAGCGGCTGCAGCATACACAGAAAAAGAACTGGTATAAGAAAATAAATTTAAAAATTCAGTGTCCTTTGATTCTGCTTGCACCATTTGCCTTGTAATACGGTGGTCTAAAAACAAACCTGAGTCTAGGTAGTCGGTAAGGTTTACTTTAAATTGTAAACCATTTTCATTTACCGTAATTATTTTTGAAATAGGCAGGGCTTCTTCTTTCTCGTACTGTTCATCTTTATGATCCATTCTTTTACGCACCCTTAAGTACATATTTTCAATGGGCAAGCCCGTAATAGTAGCAATACAGTTTTTAGTTTCGCTTAACCAAAGTTCATGTTCTTCGTCAGTCAAACTATGGCGGCGATTATACTCTGCTAAATAAATATAGTCCTCATAAATTTCAACACAAACGGGAAACTCAGGTAAATCATGGTCATACAAACGCCAGCAGCTAATGTTTTGTCGTTTAGCTTGTTTAATGCGGTGCTTATAATTTTTAAGCAACCTATTTTCAAACATTTGAAATTTCTCTGGTGTCATAGTATCTACTAAAAAAAGAAGCGTTACTTATATAACGCTTCTAAAATTAATTTATTTAAACTAAATGGCTTTATTTTAATTTAGCCAAGGCCTCTTTTATTCTAGCCCAAGCTCTTTCAATATTTGGCATGCTATTGGCAAAAGAGAAACGAACACAGTTAGGTTCTCCAAAAGCGTCTCCCATTACAGAAGATACATTGGCTTCATTTAAAATATACATACTAAAATCGGGTGCATTTTTAATAGTAGTTGTACCATCGGACTTACCATAATAAGCACTTACGTCAGGGAATACATAAAAGGCTCCTTGAGGTGCAAAACATTTAAAGCCAGGAATATCATTTACAAGTGCTAATGTTTTTTCACGACGACGCGTAAATTCTTCAGTCATTTCAATAGAAGGTTTTAAATCTCCCACCAAAGCAGTGACTGCGGCTTTTTGAGTTATACTACAAGTACCTGAAGTAAATTGGCCTTGTAATTTTTCCATAGCCTTTGCTAATTCAACACTTGAAGCTGTATAGCCTAAACGCCAGCCAGTCATGGCAAAACCTTTACTTAATCCATTAATCACAATTGTTTGATCCTTGATCGCATCAAATTGTGCAATGCTCTCGTGCTTGCCTTCAAAATTGATGTACTCATAAATCTCATCTGATAATATAGTAATGCCTGGATATTTTGTAAATAAATTGGCAAGTGCTTCTAATTCTTCTTTGCTATACACTGCACCTGAAGGGTTACAAGGAGAAGAGAACATGAATACTTTTGTTCTAGAAGTAATGGCAGCTTCCACTTGTGCAGGGCTAACTTTAAAACCATCTTCTACAGTGCTTCTAATTTCTACTACTTTACCTCTCGCAATTTTTACTAATTCAGAATAGGTAACCCAATAAGGAGTGGGGATAATTACCTCATCGCCATCGTCTACCAAGGCTAAAATGGCATTGGCTAAACTTTGTTTAGCACCGGTAGAAGTAACAATATGCTCAGGTTTATAATCTAAATTATTATCGCGTTTTAATTTACTGCAAACAGCTTCTCTTAAATCGGCAAAACCGGCAACAGGTGTATAGTGAGACCAGTTATCGTTAATAGCTTTAATGGCTGCATCTTTAATATGTTGAGGAGTATCGAAGTCTGGTTCACCCAAACTTAAGTCAATAACGTCTTTGCCTTGTGCTCTTAGTTCGCGGCCTAATTTGGCCATTTTCAAAGTTTCTGGCTCACTGAATCTGTTTAATAGAGAAGATAATATCATGATTGCTTATTTGAAACACAAATTTCGCAAATAAATCGCAAACAGACGTAAGTTTTAGACCTTGAAGGCCATTAAATTATTCCCTTTCTGTTAATATCTAATGGGCAGCCTCAAGCAAGGGGGCAAAATTGGGTAGAAAGGCTTTTTTGCGTTGAAGCTCGTAGTTGTAAATTAACTGGCCTAAGTTTTTATAAAAAGGGAAGCCCACTGAATCGTAATCGTATTTACTATCGTTTAAAATACCATCGCTATTGCAATAGATAACGGCACTCAACATAAACTCAACTTTCTTCTCCGGATCCATGATATAGGCAATGTCTAATAAAAACCCATAAGCGTCACCTACTTTATTAAATATTTTCAAATTATTGGGGAAGGGGCCTATCTCTGAACCTGTGTATAAAAACTTACAATAGTTTGGCCAAAAATTAACGCTGTCATAGGTAGGATACTGCGACTGGGTAGGAAGAGTATGCATATAGTGTAGTAAAAACTTTCTATCCTCGGTGGTTAAATTAAATCTTTGAGAAGGGGCTGTATGCTCGAAAAATACTACCGATTTTAAAATATGGGTAAGGTCGCTTAAATAAATTCTGTTTTTGTCTGAAAAATTTAAAGGGCCTTTGATAAGGGAGTCTTGGTTATTCAAATAAGCATTACCAATAAAGGCATTATAATAAGGAAGGCTGTCTTTATTGAAAGCGGCTGGTTGATGATAAATTATTTTTCCTTGTTCGTTATAAAAATTAATGGCTTGTGTGCTTCTATTTTCTTTGGCAGTTCTGCCTAATTCAATGCGGTTTCTGATATAAACGTCTTTATAGCCTTTTTTAGCTAATTGTTCATGTACTGTATGCGGTGTCACAAATTCAAATAACCTATTGGCTGCATTATTATCACTTACTAAAAATATTTCTTTAACGGCCTGTTCAATATTTTGTACGCCATTGATGGAATAGGGGTTATTGTAAATTTGCTCTTGCCTATCAGATACACTATCGTATACCATGTGCGTAGACTTACTAAGCCCTTTAATTTTTAAATTATTTATTTTCTCAAGTGCTAGAAAAGCCAGCGGCATTTTAACGGTGCTTGCTGGATAAAAATATTCTTTAGGATTAAGTCTGTAACTATACTCTTTAAAATGAGGTACATTGTTTTTATCTCTATTAATTTGAGTATATAAAATTTGCAGACGGTATTCGTTAGGGTTGGCTAAAATTTTACCAAATTGAGCTGGTTTTTGCAGCAT
>JBEIIN010000112.1:0-5574 GCA_040380795.1 Sediminibacterium sp.
GAAGAGAATAAAGGTTGATTTTGCCTCTCTAATTGAATTCTAAGCACATTGGCTACATCGCACCAAGCCAAGGCTTTGTCGATATTGTATTCCACACGCACATCCATAGCTTTTTGTAAATAAGTAGGTATTAAAGTGGGAGGCCCAGAAACCATTACTTCTGCACCCATTTTCTTTAGTAAATAGATATTACTTAATGCAACCCTGCTATGCATGATGTCTCCTATGATAGCTACTTTTAAACCTGCTAATTTGCCAGTTTTTTCTTGCATAGAAAAGGCGTCCAATAAAGCCTGAGTGGGATGTTCGTTAATTCCGTCTCCTGCATTTATGATGGCTGCATCAATATGTTTGGCTAAATAGTGTGGAGCTCCAGAAGCGCTATGGCGCATGACCACCATATCGACCTTCATGCTCAGTATGTTATTGACTGTATCAAGTAATGTTTCACCCTTCGCTGCAGAAGAACTGGAAACAGTGAAATTCACTACGTCCGCAGACAAGCGTTTTTCAGCTAGTTCGAAGGAAATTCTAGTTCTGGTGGAATTCTCGTAAAAAAGGTTCACAATCGTAACGTCTCTTAAAGTGGGAACTTTTTTAACGGGTCTTTGTAAAACTTCTTTGAATTGAGTAGCGGTAGATAAAATAAGTTGGATATCCTCGGTTTGGAGGTCCTTGATACCAAGAAGATGTTTGGTAGTTAGTGCCATTAAAAAACAAAATTAGTATAAATTTTTCTAATCAACCAATAAAATAACGTCGTCTACCCCATCATTCTCCTTCCACCTTACTTTTACCTTATAAGGGGTGATATCTACCATTTCCTTACCCGTAAAGTCGGGTTGAATAGGTAATTCCCTGCTGGGCTTACGGTCTACGAGTACGCATAAACTTACTTTAGAGGGCCTACCAAAAGAAAGTAAGGCATCTAGGGCCGCTCTAATGGTTCTACCCGTAAAAAGTACATCGTCTATTAAAATCACCGTTTTGCCTTCAATACTGAAGGGTAAATCGGTGGCCTTGGCTAAATGTAAATCTCTTCTAACATCGTCTCTGTAAAATGTAATATCCAGCTTACCATATTGAACTTGATCAGCTGGTATTTCATTGTGCAAGGCTGCTACAATGCGGTCGCTTAAGTAAACTCCTCTTGGTTGTAATCCTACAATGACTGCATTGGTTAAACCAGGATAAGTTTCTAAAATCTGATTGGCTAATCTTTTTACGATGCTGGGAAGCTGTTGCTCACTAATAAGCGTCATGCTATAAAAATTTTAATAAAATTACACCCTTTTCTTGAATTTTAAAGGGAGGAAACAATTCCCTTTGTATTTTGCAGTCATGGTGGGCATTCAACAACTTAAATTAGTCCAATTTAGAAATTACGTTCAAAAGCAATTTGAATTCACGCATCGTATTGTGGGTATCGTGGGCAGTAATGGAACTGGTAAGACCAATGTCTTAGATGCCCTTTATTATTTATCCTTTACCAAAAGTTACTTCAACAGGCCCGATGCCCAAAATGTACACCATGCTTATGAGGGTTTGCGTATTGAAGGAGTTTATACTATTAATAAAACAGAAGTTCCTATAACTTGTATTATTCGAGAAACTTTAAAAAAGGAATTTTATTTTGATGAAATTATTTATACAAAACTATCTCAACATTTAGGTAAAATTCCTTGCGTAATGATTGCCCCTGATGATGTTCAAATTATTACAGGTAATAGTGAGGAGCGCAGAAAATTAATGGATAGTTTATTATGTCAAATTTATCCCGACTATTTAAAATATTTAATTCAGTACAATAAAGTATTGCAACAAAGAAATAGTTTATTGAAGCAAGCTGCAGAATTGGGAAGTATTGATCCTATTTTACTTGAAACATTAAATAGACAATTAATTGAAAACGGCATACCCATTTATACTTATAGAAAACAATTATTAGACGACTTACTGCCAGAAATTTTAATCTTGTATAACCACTTAGCTAAAAATAATGATAAAATTCATATTGAATATGAGTCTAAACTACATACAAATACATTCAATGATTTATTAGACGAAGCTTATGCAAAGGATAGTTTATTACAAAGAACCACCGTGGGTATTCACAAAGACGATTTAATTATTACCATTCAAGGACAACCTTTCAAACAAGAAGCTTCACAGGGGCAAAGAAAAAGTTTACTATTTGCCATTCGTTTAGCGGAGTGGGAATGTATAAAAAGACATAAAGGCTTCTCTCCTATTTTATTAATGGATGATATTTTTGAGAAATTAGACGAGCAAAGAATGATTCAGCTATTAGACTGGGTAAGCCATTCCACAGATGGTCAAGTATTTATAACTGATACCCACAAGGATCGTATGGATAATTTATTAGGAAAATATTTAGCCGATTATCAGTTGATACAATTATAATTAGCACTAAATTGTGTGCTCTATGGGAACATTTAAATTGGGTGAAGCACTTAAGAACTTTGTACAAGGAAGCAAACTAAAAAATGGCATTCGTTCTGCTGAAATAGAAGAGGTATGGCTAGAATTAATGGGGGTGACTATTGCAAAATATACCGATAAAATATACATATTCAATCAGAAATTATTTATACAAACAAGTGTAGGGCCTTTAAAGAATGAATTAGGTTTTCAGAAAATTCAAATTATAGAAAGGGTGAATGAGAAGATGGGTGAAAATACCATCACAGAAGTTATTATTAAATAATTTTTCGCAGTTCCTTTTATTTTAGTAAAATTTACCTGAATACTAGTTTCCTAAATAATCGATATAACTTGTTTTTTGCATAATGGTAGAACCATTCATGACAAGTAAACTTGGCCAAACACGGGCTGCTGTTTTTATCATTGTAATATCCCCTATTAAAATATTTTCTTTGGCTAAAAATTGTTGGGCACCTGCTTTATCGGCAGTAACAATATAAACCAGCTTATATTTTTTATGCAATGAACTTAGTAAATTCTCCCAAGGTATATTAGCTTCAATTTTACCAGTAAAAACTAATACATAAGGAATTTCAGTGGCAAACAAATCCTGGGTAGTATCTACTCCATTTAAACTAGTTATTTCAAAATCAATAATGGCGGGAGTTAATCCATTGCCTTTACTCACTACTACTTCTTTTCTATTTTTATATACATAAGTAGAATCAAAATTATCAGGGAATTGATTGGCATCAAAAAAATAGGTTTTCCCTGCTTTTTCAAATTCCATTTGAATGGAAACGCTATCTTTTATAGCCCCTTCAGGTTCTTTCATTTTATCTACAATATCATTGCCTACTTTATAAGGTAAACAATCTATTATTGGTAAATGTGCTAGTACATAGTATTGGCCATAGCCTACTAATGAAGTGGTGAATAGTAAAACAAAAATGCCTAGATACTTATTGGTATTGGCCTTGGCTTTCTTCAGGTTAAAAAGTAAAATAAGAATGGACACTAGTAGCACTATGTCTTTGATAAAAGAGGTCTTGGGTGTTAAAGGAATACAGTCTCCAAAACAGCCACAGGTTTTTATTTTTCCAGAAAATAATGCATAGCCTGTTAGAAAACTAAAAAATACAATGAGCCCTAGCAACAACCAAAGCGTTTGTTTATAAGGAAATTGTATGAGTAAGGCAATACCAGCTACTATTTCAAGTGTATTCATCACTAAGGCAAAGCCTAAAGTATAATCATTTAAAAATTGAATTCCCCAAACATCAAAAAATTCTTGCATTTTATAGCTAAGGCCTAAGGGGTCATTAGCTTTGATTAAGCCAGAAAAAATAAATAATAAACCTACTGACCAGCGTAAAATTTTAAGGAAGTTTTGCATGGCTTATTGTTAATGTTTGCCTTCAGCCATTTGTATCAAGGCAAAGGCTGAATAATTTAAGATATCTACAAAATTAGCATCAATGCCTTCACTAATTAAGGTCTTTCCATCGTTGGTTAAAATTTGTCTGATTCGCATTAACTTCATCAATATTAAATCGGCATAACTTTCTTGACTCATATCTCTCCAAGCTTCTCCATAATCATGATTTTTGTCCATCATGGTGGTTTTAGCGAAGAGCACATTCTCATGGTAAAGACTTTGTACTTGATCAACAGGTAGCTCGTCTACCTTCGGGTCGCCCAATTTCAATTGAATTAAACCAATTACGGCATAATTCAGAATGCCTTTAAATTCAGACTGAATATCGTCTTCTACCTTCTGGGTACCTAAATCTTGAATGGTGCGAATGCGTAAGGCCTTTATAAAAATTTGGTCTACTACAGAGATAATTCTTAATACTCTCCAGGCAGTGCCGTAATCCTTTGTTTTTTTAATAAAAATATCACTGCAGGAGGCAATGGCTTGATCAAATTGTGCGGAAGTTTGACTCATTAAATTTCGTCCGATTACTTTGTTAATTAATATCTTTGAACCACTGCAAGATAATCAATTAAGCTTAAATTAAAACCATGTTTAAAATACCTGCCAAAGATTTAGAATGGCAAATTAATAACCCCCAGGTAATGGGTATTTTAAACCTAACACCAGACTCATTTTATGAAGATAGTAGGCATTCAAATATTGAAAGCGCTTTAGTCAAGACCCATTTATTTATTCAAGAAGGGGCAAGTATTATTGATATTGGTGCACAAAGTACTAGACCAGGTGCCCATATGGAGGGTGCCGAAATTGAAATTCAAAGACTCATTCCCTATATTGAAGCCATTCACCAAGCTTATCCAAAACAACTTATTTCGGTAGATACTTTTTATGCTTCAGTGGCCGATGCAGCTTTAAAAGCAGGTGCACATATTATTAATGATATTAGTTGTGGTGGCTTTGATGAAAATATATTAGCTGTAGTGGCTAAAAATAATGCAGGCTATATTGGGATGCATTTAACTGGTGACATGGATAGTATGCATAGGGTGGAATCAAGAGAAGATATTATAGCAACCCTTATTGGTTATTTCGAAGCCAAAAAGAAATTATTATCAAAATATGGAATTGAACATTGGGTCATTGACCCTGGTTTTGGTTTTGGAAAAACAGTGGAAGAGAATTTCACCATAGTAAAAAAAATGAACGAACTAAAAAAAATGGGACTTCCTATTTTATTAGGGGCTTCTAGAAAGTCTAGTTTATATAAAACTTTAGGCATTGAATCAAAGGATGCCTTAAATGCCACCACTATTGTAAATACAGTGGGCTTATTAAAGGGCGCAGCTATTCTAAGAGTGCATGATGTGAAAGAAGCTGCTGAAATAATTCAATTACTACCCTACCTAAAATAAAAATGCTTCTCTTATTAGGAGAAGCATTTTATATTTTTAATAAATGTTAAATTTTTAATTCACTATTTATTCTCTTTTTTATCTTTGAGCCGGTGGTGGTGGCGGCGGTGCAATGGTGCTTGCTTTTGGAGCAGTTGTTACATCTTGAATTTCAACATCAAAGGCTAAGTTTTCGTAAGCCTTAATAGAACCATTTGCTTGTGGGCCATAAGCCAACATTGCAGGAACGTATATAACGCCTTTTCCTCCTTTACCGAAATACTTTAATCCAATATC
>JBEIIN010000113.1:0-5421 GCA_040380795.1 Sediminibacterium sp.
AAGTCGTCGAATTTAGATAATGAAACAACACTTACCAGTCCCTCACATTTATGTTCAATCGTTTCTACCCAGAATCCAAAACTAGATACACCACTAATAATTCCTTCAAAGCTATGGCCTAAATAATCACGCATAAATTCAACCTGCTTGTATTTATTAGCTGCTCTTTCCGATTCCATCGCAGCACGCTCTCTTTCACTGCAGTGCACACATTTTTGTTCTAATTCAGCATCGTTGATAGGATGCTCCATTAAAACAGATTGTACAATACGATGTACTAAAATATCGGGATACCTTCTAATAGGTGAAGTAAAATGACAATAGTATTCAAAACCTAAACCATAGTGTCCAATATTATCACTTGTATACACCGCCTTGGCCATGGTTCTAATGCCTAATTGCTCAAGTACATGTTGTTCTGGCTTACCCTTGGCAGCAATCATTAAGTCGTTAAAGCTATGTGCAATTTGAGTAGGTGTTGATATATCAAATGGATACCCATGCTTTTTAGCAAACACTATAAAAGGAGATAACTTCTCTTCATTGGGTTGATCATGCACACGATAAGGGAAAGGAAGTGTTTCTTTTTTAATTTTAACCTGACCCATTTTTTGTGCAATAAGTTGATTCGCTTTTAACATTAACTCCTCAATTAACTGATGCGACTCTTTACTTTCTTTAATAGTAATACCGGTAGGTTTTCCTTTGTCATCTAAAGTAAAGCGCACTTCTTGAGAAGAAAAATTAATAGCGCCATTATCAAACCTAGCCTGTCTTAATTTCTGTGTCCAATCTAATAACCATAAAATTTCATTAGAGTGGTCTCCTATTTTCGTATCAATAATTTCTTGTACTTGTTCGTAAGTGAATCTTCTATCGGAATAAATAATAGTTTTACCAAACCAGGTATTCACTATTTTCCCATGCGCATCAACTTCAAAGCAGGCAGAGAAAGTAAGTTTGTCTTCATTCGGTCTTAAAGAACATAGTTCATTAGATATACGCTCAGGTAGCATTGGATAAACTCTGTCTGGCAAATACACGGATGTAGCTCTTTCATAGGCTTCTTTGTCAACGGCTGTACCAGGTTGTACAAAATGACTCACATCGGCAATATGTACTCCAATTTCTAAGTTGCCATTGGCTAATTTTTGATAAGAAATAGCGTCATCAAAATCCTTTGCATCTACTGGGTCAATGGTAAATGTGAGTACTTTTCTATAGTCTTTTCTTTTAGCTAGTTCTGTAGCATCTATTTTGTCTGATAAGGATCTTGCAAAGGCATTTACTTCATCACTGAAGGATAAAGCAAAACCTGCTTCTGCCACAATAGACTGCATCGCTAAATCATTCTCCTGTTCTGGAGTAAATATTCTTAAGACTTCTCCTTCTGGTTTTCTAGAGGACTTCTCCCATTTAGTTAATTGAACAATAACCCTGTCTTTATCCTTTGCCCCATTTAATTTTCCCATTGGAATAAAAATATCTGGCATAGGTGTTACTGTACTTGGAATAAAAAAAGCAATTTTCTCTTTTACCTGCATAGTGCCTGCAAAGGAGACTTGTTTTCTTTTAAGTACTTCTAATATTTTACCTTCTTTCTTTCCTGAAGATTGTCTAATTTTTGTGATCTTCACACTTACTTCATCGCCTTTTAAGGCGGTGTTAAAATCGTTTGGATAAACCAATATATCGTTTTCCAAACCTGATACCATCACAAATCCCATACCCGATTTCGCAATATCTAATACCCCCTTATAAGAGGTAACGATATGCGTATGCTTCGTCGTTGTCTTTTTTGTTTTCTTTTCGTTCTTTCTAGTTCCCATTTATTTTTTTGTAAAATTGTGCAACATAATTTTTAACGAGTTCATTAAAAATATTCTCCGCTTCAAATAAAAATTTTGGCTTTATAGGTAATACATATAATGGAAGGGAATGTAGCTCTTCCGTATATTTTACCAGTCTTACAGCATCTTTTTCTGTTGTTAATATTAGTTTGCTTTTTGATTGAATATCATCTAATTTTTCTTTTATTTCTTGTAAGTCTTCAATAGAGAAAATATGATGATCGTTATAACTTAATTGATAATACGTATTGGTGTTTTCATGTAAATAATTTTTTAAAGGTAAAGGGTTGGCTATTCCACATACCAGTAATACTTCGTCCCTTAAAGTTAAAACCCATTGATCGGAAGGGTTATAAATATGATAAGGTGTTCCATAGGCAATTGCGGTAAAAAACAAACTCTGGTGCAAAGCAGGGTCTATTTTTTCTGTAATTTCTTCTTTTTCTTCCAAACTTAAACTAGCGGGACATTTGGTAACAATAATAACATCTGCTCTTCTAGCCGATTTTCTATCGTCTCTTAAATCACCGGTAGGAATAAAAAAGTCATCACAGAATAAATTATCATACTCGGTTAGTAAAATATTAAAACCTGCTTTAATTTCAAGGTGTTGAAAAGCATCGTCCAAAATAATGGCTTCCACTTTAGGTACATCTTGAATTAACTGCGCCACTGCTTCAATGCGTCTTTCTCCCACTGAAACAGCTACATTCGGAAATTTTAAATGAAACTGCATCGGTTCATCTCCAATTTCTAAAGCGGTTGAAGCATCGTTCGCTAAAGCATAACCCTTTGTTTTTCTTTTATACCCTCTACTTAAAGTAGCTATTTTATATTCTTCAGATAGGATGGAAAGCAGATGTTCTACCATCGGCGATTTACCCGTCCCTCCCATAGATAAATTACCAATGCAAATGAGGGGAACATTAAAAGAAGTTGATTTGAGATACTGCTTAGCATACATCCAATTCCTTACAAAAACAATCCAACCATAGATAAGTGCAAATGGTAAAAGTAAAACTCTAAAGGATTTTAAAAATACATTGTTAAAATTCATAACTATTCCAAGGCGTAATACAATGGGTTAAAGGTACATCAAATTCATGGGTATCCTCAATATTTGAAAGGGGCTCAAAATAGCAAACCCCTATTCTAGGCCTATGTTTAGGGTAGTTTTCAAAGTATTTGTCATAAAAGCCTTTACCATAACCTATTCGGTGACCCCTCATATCAAAGCCAATTAAGGGCACAATGACTGCATCAATAATTGATGGCTCTACCATTTCATTACTCGTAGGTTCTGCAATGCCCCATTCATTGAACTGGATTTCTTCTGATTCTTTATAAAAATTAATGCTTGCACTAACTGTATTAACCACTGGGTAAACCATTTGTATACCCGGAATCATCAGTTTTAAACAACGCGTAAATAATAAACTATTGGGCTCATTCATATTTTCTAAAGGATAAAAATTAGCCACTGTATGTACATTTGAAAAGTCTAGTTTTTGAAATTGTATAAGAAGTAAATCGTCCCATTTAAGGCAATCACTTGCAGTCAAATTTTTTCTTTTGGCTAATAATTCTTTTCTAGCATCCGACTTTAACATAGAATTCGTTTTAACTATTCGAAAAAACTAAATATAGTAGCCCCATAATTTCGCTGGAAACTAAACCCTGCGAAACTTTCATAATTATTACGAGGCGTATGTTCTAATATAAAATAGCCTTCTGGTGAAATTAATTTTCGCTCTACAATAATTCTTGGCAAGTCGTCAATAGTGGTTAATGCATAAGGCGGTCCTGCAAAAATAAAATCGAATTGTTGGGTACATGTATTTAAATATTGAAAAACATCCATACGCAGTAATTGCACATTCTCTATTTTTAGCGTTTCAATACTTTGTTTAATAAAATCTAGCATTTGATTATCCTTTTCCACAATAGTTAAAGCACTTGCCCCTCTTGATGCTAATTCATAACTGATGCAACCCGTGCCCCCGAATAAGTCTAAAGTACAAGCGCCCTCTAAATTAATCCTGCTTTGCAGAATATTAAATAGCCCTTCTTTCGCCACATCGGTAGTAGGCCTTGTATGTGGCATATTAGCCGGAGGACTAATTCTTCTACCTCCATATTTGCCTGAAATAATTCTCATTAAAATATAAAATAAGATGAATAAGCATTTGGCACTTGCTCAATCTGAATAATTTGTTTGGCTGCGAAATAAGGCGCTGCCTTTGTAATGAAGTTATGCTTTGCTTCTTCATATCCCCATACTTTTAATAAAAACTTATTGGTATCAATACCTGCATTGATACAGCTATTGAGTAAAGTATATATATTCTGATCTTCTCCTTCTAATGGATAATAATTCAAAAGCTTGGTAATGCCCTTTTCTACAATGTATATAATAAAACAGTCTTCAAAAATTCTTACCTGCACTTCAGTATCAACTACATTTTCTAAGAAATAACTAGTATAGTGCTGCCATTTACCTGAAGGGAAATACCTATTTAGAATTGCAGATAATTCATCGGCTATGCCATAAATTAGAAAATGCTTATCTCCTATTGAGCTTGTATAAATTTCTTCATCAAATTTATGACCATGAATTAATTCCAATTCATATGCCGCTGACAATAAATTGTCTTTAGTATCGGTTTGAGAAAGTATGAGCCTATTACTATTAATAACTAGAAATATATTTTTATAGTAATTCTGAATAAGGCTAGAATTATTTTGCAAATAAGCTAATAAAGGGCTCCAACTAATCGCTTCTTCTGTTTGTTCAAAATGCTCAATAGATACAAACTCATTTTTTATAATATGATTTACGACAAAAACAATGCTTGAATTATTTACAATGATATATAAGTTCTCTACCTTATTGTTAGCAGTGCTTTCTAATTTCCCATAAAACCCTATTTTCTTATTGGCCATAGTGCTAATTCTTATGCAATGATATAAAAAAAGAGGCAGTTCTTTGCTAAAACTAATTGTAGATTTGCAAAATATGAGCATCAGTCCGTCTACCCCATCTTTACAAGTTACCGTTAGCAGTAAGCAAATTCTGTCTATTTCTTTGCCTATTGCTTTAGCCATTATGGTGCCTCAAGTAAACTTCGTCATAAATAATATATTCTTAGGGGCATTGAGTGCTGAAGCATTAGCCATTGGAGGTATCATTGGGGTCTATTATTTAATTTTTGGGGTAATGGGCCAAGGTTTAAACAATGGCTTACAAGCCCTTATTTCACGCAGGGCTGGTGAAAATAGAATTGATGAAATTGGGGTATTGTTTTCTCAAGGAGTTATTATCTCCTTATTTTTATCAGTAGTAGGTATTTTATTTACCTATTTTGTTGCACCAAATATATTTCATAGTGTACTGCACGATGCGCAAAGAGCCGATAAAGTGATTGAATTTTTAAAAATTAGAATCTGGGGTATCCCCTTTCTATTTATTTATCAAATGCGTAATGCACTTCTTGTGGGCACCAATCAAAGTAAATTTTTAATTATAGGAACTGCCACTGAAGCACTATTTAATATCTTTTTTGATTACAGT
>JBEIIN010000114.1:0-5330 GCA_040380795.1 Sediminibacterium sp.
ATACTAAAATTGTAAAAATTTAATTCAAAAATATGAATACGGCCTATACTGGTACTAAAGTCCAACTTAGTTTTTGGCAAATTTGGAATATGTGTTTTGGATTTTTTGGCATTCAATTTGGTTGGAGTTTACAAATGGGCAATATGAGTGCGATTTATGAATTTTTAGGTGCTACGCCTGAACAAATCCCAGGTTTATGGCTGGCAGCTCCGATGACAGGTTT
The DNA here is from genome assembly GCA_040380795.1 of Sediminibacterium sp. Classification (GTDB taxonomy): domain Bacteria; phylum Bacteroidota; class Bacteroidia; order Chitinophagales; family Chitinophagaceae; genus Sediminibacterium. The sequence continues at coordinate 224 of JBEIIN010000114.1, forward strand.
ATTAGTGCAACCCATTGTAGGTTATTTCAGCGACAGAACCTGGCATCCAAAATTAGGCAGAAGAAGACCTTTCTTTTTAATAGGGGCTATCTTAAGTTCTGCATTATTATTTGTAATGCCCAATGCAGGATCTATATGGATAGCAGCTGGTGTATTATGGGTTTTAGATTCTAGTATTAATGTGACCATGGAACCCTTTAGAGCCTTTGTTGCAGATAATTTAGATGAAAAACAGCGCTCTCGTGGATTTGCTATGCAGTCTATGTTTATTGGACTAGCTTCATTTATTGCAGGTTATTTACCGCAGGTATTAGTGAACTGGTTTGATGTATCTAGAGAAAAAACAAATGGATCTATTCCCCAAAATATTTTACTTTCCTTTTATATTGGAGGGATTGTTTTTTTAGTTTCGGTATTATATACTGTTTTTAAGAGTAAGGAATATCCTCCTTCAGAAATTGATTCAAATGCTGCAGAAAATAAAACGGGTATTATAAAAGAAATTCTTGATTCATTAATTCACATGCCAGTACAAATGAAAAGATTAGCCTTGGTTAATTTTATTACTTGGCCAGGTTTATTTTTAATGTGGTTTTATTATAGTACAGGTGTGGCTAGTCAATTATTTCATGGAGATCCGCTCACAAGTAGTGATACCTATACCATGGGCTTAGAACATGCCAATACCACTTCCGCCATTTTAAATTTAGTGACTTTTGGTTTTTCTTTTAGTTTACCCTTTTTAGTAAGTAAACTAGGAAAAAAATTAACACATACAGCTTGTTTGCTAATAGGAGGCTTTGGATTAATCTCAGTGTATTATGTGCAGCAACCTAATTTATTGTATGTAAGTATGGGGCTGGTGGGTATTGCTTGGGCTTCTATTTTATCTATGCCTTATTCAATGTTATCTAGTTTTATTCCAGTACAAAAAATGGGCATCTATATGGGCATATTCAATTTCTTCATTGTATTGCCTGAAATTTTAGCCTCTCTCTTTTTTGGAAAGATCATGTCTACCTATTTACATAATGATAGGTTAATGGCGGTTCAAATAGGAGGTTTCTTGTTGGTGTTAGCAGGCATAGTTTGTGCCATTATTATTAAAGAAGAAAAAAAATAAAAAGTAAATAAAAAAATAAATTAAGTATGAAAACACGTTTTTTACAACGCTCACTATTAATGACGCTTGTATTATTGAATTTTGCAATGCTATCCATTGCGAATGGTCAAGCTACAGAGGCATATCCTACCAATTGGTTCACGCAAATGCAATATAATAAAATTCAAATTTTATTTAGAAATACGAATGCTAATTTCTCTAAGGCTACAGTGAATGCAAATTATCCGGGCTTGAAAGTGTTGGGAGTTCATCATTTTGAAAATGGACATTACATAGCGGTGGATATCGAAATTGCTGCCACTGCAAAACCAGGAAATATAAATTTTGTCTTTACCAATAAGGGAGAAAAAACTATTACCCCTTGGTCACTGCTTCCAAGAAGAAAAGGAAGAGGAACTTCGTTTGCGCAGGGGATTAATCCATCTGATCTTATATATTTCTTAATGCCTGATCGTTTTAGTAATGGAGATCCAAGCAATGATCAAATTGCAGGATTAAAAGACCAGTCTTTAAATAGAGACTCTATATTTTTAAGACATGGGGGTGATTTAAAAGGGGTGACCAGTCATTTGGATTATTTTGAAAAATTAGGGGTATCAACTTTATGGATGACACCTGTAATTGAAAATGATATGCCTGATAGAACAGAACATGGTTATGCAGCAACGAATAATTATGCGATTGAAAAACGTTTTGGTGGTGATGCAGCTTATTTAGCATTAAGCGATAGTCTTCATAAACGAGGCATGAAATTAATTCAAGACATCGTGTATAATCATTTTGGGCGCTTTCATTTCTTAGTACAAGATGCCCCTGATAAAAATTGGGTACATCAGTGGCCATCCTATACACAAACACATTATAGAGAACAAGCAGTATTTGACCCACATCACTCTAAGGCAGATGCTGAAAGAATGATCAATGGTTGGTTCACTACTGAAATGCCCGATGTGAATCAAGAGAATCCTTTTGTAGAAAAATATTTAACACAAAACGCTATTTGGTCGGTTGAAACCAATGGTATTGACGCTTTTAGAATTGATACCTATAAGTACTGTAATGTAGATGTGATGAATAGATTGAACCAAGCACTTATTAATGAATATCCGCGTATTTTTAATTTTGGTGAGTGTTGGGTAGATGGGGTTTCTTCACAAGCTTATTATGTTCGAAATAATTTAAATGTTCCATTCAAAAGTAATTTGCATGCTACTTCCGATTTTCATTTATTATTTGGAGGTATTTTGCCTGCACTCAACGAAAAAAATGATTGGGCAGGAGGTGTGATTAAATTATATAATACATTAAGCAATGACTATTTATATAAAGTACCTAGTAATAATGTGATATTTTTAGATAATCATGATATGACACGTATACATTCTTCCCTAGGAGAAAGTATACCCAAGACTAAAATGGCCTATGCCTGGTTATTGACATGTAGGGGTATTCCACAAATGTATTATGGTTCAGAAGTTTTAATGAAGGGCATTTCCAATCCAGATGGTTGGGTAAGACTAGATTTTCCTGGAGGCTGGGCAGGCGATAAAAAGAATGCTTTTACAGAACAAGGCATGACAGACCAAGAAAAAGACTTTTTACATTATGTACAATTATTAGGCACTTATCGTAAAGCATCTTCAGCTTTAACCACAGGGGATATGATGCAATATATTCCTGAGGATGGTTTATATGTTTATTTCAGGTATTCAAAAGATCAAACTATTATGTGTGTGATGAACACCGATAATAAAGAAAGAAAAATTGGTTTTGAAAAGTATAGTGAGAGAACCGATGGTTTTAAAGGTGGAAAAAATATTGTGACGGGCGAAAAAATAGGGAATAAAGTTTCAATAGCTGCTATGAGTATGCAAGTGATTGAATTAACGAAATAATTATGCCAAAATACGAGGATCTTCATTTTGTAAATACCAATGAACCTGTTTGGAACTATACTTTATTTACAGATGAAGATGTACATAATTTTCAAAATGGCACACATTATTCATTATACACCTTATTTGGAAATAAACAATTAGAGGTATCGGGAACTAAAGGGACTTACTTTGCTGTATGGGCTCCTAATGCAACATCCGTATATGTAAAAGGAAATTTTAATGATTGGAATAATGAAACCCATTTATTAAAAGTTAGACAAGATAGTTCTGGTATTTGGGAGGGCTTTGTTCCAGGCATACATCAAGGCGAAGTATATAAATACCATATTCATGGCTATAAAGGGGTGAAGCTAGACAAAGGTGACCCCTTTGCCAATTATTGGGAGCTAAGGCCGCTAACCGCTTCTATTACCTGGCAAACGAATTATGCTTGGAAGGATGCGAAATGGATAGAGCAAAGAAAAATTAAAAATAGAACCGACCAACCTTATTCTATCTATGAAGTGCATTTGGCAAGTTGGATGCGCCCCCATAAAAACGATGAAAATTCTTACAATTCCTATATCCAACTTATTGACTTACTAGTTCCGTATGTAAAAGAAATGGGTTTTACCCATGTTGAATTCATGCCTGTGATGGAACATCCTTTTGATGGTAGCTGGGGTTATCAAGGGGTAGGATTTTTTGCTCCCACTTCTCGTTTTGGAAATCCGCAAGAATTTGCTGCCTTAGTAGAAGCTTTTCATGCAGCAGAAATTGGTGTTATTTTAGACTGGGTACCTTCTCATTTTCCTTATGATGCCCATGGCTTGTTTAAGTTTGACGGCACCAATACTTATGAATATGCCGATATGCGAAAAGGCTATCACCCCGATTGGAACTCTTATATATTCAATTATAAAAGAGGAGAAGTAAAATCTTTTTTAATAAGCAGCGCCCGTTTTTGGTGCGATCAATTTCATATCGACGGTTTAAGGGTAGACGCTGTGAGTTCTATGTTAAGATTAGATTATAGTAGGGAAGCGGGTGAATGGGAACCGAATGAATTTGGGGGAAATGGGAATATAGAAGCCATTGCTTTTATTAAAGATTTAAATGAAACCTTATACCGAGACTTCCCTTATATACAAACCATTGCAGAGGAAGCCTCTGATTGGCCGGGCATAAGTAAGCCCACTTTTATGGATGGATTGGGCTTTGGTATGAAATGGATGATGGGTTGGATGCACGATACTTTAGATTACTTTAAATTGGATCCTTTATTTAGGTCAATGCAGCAGGATAAGTTTTCTTTTTCCATGATGTATTTTTATGATGAGAGTTTTATGTTGCCTTTAAGCCACGATGAAGTAGTGCATGGCAAAAGCCCCATGATTTATAAAATGCCAGGAGATGACTGGCAGAAATTTGCAAACCTAAGACTGATGTTTACCTATATGTTTATGCATCCTGGTGCTAAACTATTATTCATGGGTAATGAATTTGCAGCTACCAAGGAATGGAATTATACCACCGAATTACAATGGGACTTATTGAAAATAGAATCACATGCGGGAATGCGCAAAACGGTGCAAGCCTTAAATGAAATATATAAGACTCATCCTGCCTTATATGAGTTACAATTCGACCCTAAGGGGTTTGAATGGGTAGAGGTGAATAAACGAGAAGAGGCCGTGATTGCTTTTAAAAGAAAAGGCTTAAAACCTGAAAATGATATTTTGGTGGTGATGAATATGACACCTGTGCCAAGACATCAATTCCCTATTCATGTAGAAGGGAAAAAACTGTGGAATGAAATTTTCAACTCTGATGCTAAAAAATATGGAGGTGCTGGAGACCTAACCAATTCAAGTATTGTTTTGCATCCTCAAGATGAAAAGGGAGAATGGAACCAACTTTTGTTGAACTTACCTGCATTATCTGCAATTGTCTTAGTATAAAGTCTAATACTTTACTTCATTTAATGTATTCATTTTCAATAGATTAATTACTACTTAGTCAATATTAATAAGTATACAAACATTTTTTGTCAAGTTTTCCACAAGCGAGTATATATGAGCATTGTTAACAATTAGGAAACAAAACG
>JBEIIN010000115.1:0-5315 GCA_040380795.1 Sediminibacterium sp.
ACTAGTGAAGTAAATATATAATACAGTAGCTAAAATTAAACCTGTTACAATAAAACTTGGTTTATATTTTTTTAATATAGTTCTAAAATCGCTTTCTGCACTAATGGCAGCCATTCCATATAAAGCCATGATGCCTAATAATAGAGTAGGGATAATCATGATCATACTAGGGGCTCTAAATTTATTATATAAAGGCAGATGATCAAACATAAAAACATTAAAGGCTTCAAAATAACTTCCAGCACTTAACATGAATGAAAAAATAATAGTAGCGCTAATCCACCAACGATGTTGGTTGGTAGCGCTTGATAAACCTATCAATGCAAATAAGCAAATAACTAATCCAGCATAAGGGGGACCGGATGTGCCACCAATGCCGCCCCAGTAAAGAGAAGCAAAACCCTGAAGTTGTTGCCCTATTTGTGGTTGCATTTGTTGTAAGGTTTCTAAAGCTTTTGAATTCGCTGGATCCATTTGGTTTAATCCATTAGCACCTCCATAAATTCCTGAAAACATTAAAACCAAGGGCTCTGTCATATACATGCTATAGGAAAAGGCATAATCTTTATTTAGTCCAGTGGCAGTTGTTTTGCTGTCCTTATTGACTAAAACGCTTCCTCCTCTTATTGATTCTTTGCCATATTCATAAGTGCTTACTAATGTTGGTGCATTTACAGCTATGCCTAATAAGCCACCTATACAAGCTGCTGCAAATGTTTTAAGTATATGATTGTAGTCTTTTTCTTTTATCCATTTTATTAAAAAGAAAATAGACATAAACGTTATAATAATTATTCCATAATAAGTTATTTGCAAATGGTTGGCTGACACAAATAAAGCTGTAGCAATTCCAGTCAGCGCAGCGCCCCATAAATACTTCTTTTGAAAAATTAATAGAATAGCTCCAATAAAGAACGGCAAGTAAGCAATGGCATGCATTTTAGTGATATGGCCTACAGTTACAATAATTGGGTTGTATGTGGCATAACTATAGCCTAGTGCTCCAATAACACTTATGATGGTATTAAAACCAAGTACTTGTGCTAAGAAATAAAAACATAAACTGGCTAAGAAAAATAAACTAATGGGTTCTGCTAATTGTAGTGTAAAAATTTGGTCTAAGATTCCAATTGAATAGGCAAAGCCTGGAACTCCAGTTATTTGGTAGTTAGGCATGCCTCCAAACATGCTATTACTCCATAATGGGGTATAGCCAAATTTTTCTTTGTATGAAAATGCGTCCTGCGCCATTCCTTTCCACTGGGTAATATCTGATTGCTGTAAAACCTTGCCTTCCAAAGCAGGCTTACAATAAATAATAGCTACAATGGCGAAAATGGCTACTGCGATAATATGGGGTAGGGCCGACTTGAAAATAGACTTCAACATATTCATATATTTATACCAACAAACCTACAACTAAAAAGGCTTTTTAAGTAATTTTAGTACCTTGTAAATATTAACAAATAGAATGAAAAACAAGACCTCTTTTGCCTTTATCTCTAAGCTTGCCATTATATGCAATGCCTTCTATTTATTTACAACCGCCTTTCTGTTTTTATCATGGTTAAAAATACCTGCAGATGTAGCTAATTTTATGGCCGTTCTAGGACTAGAAATGGCCCCTTTTGTGAATTTAGTATTTGTTATTTGGTTTATCATTAATCTTCTTAGAAAAAAACAGATTGATTTACCTAAATGGCAAACAATTATTAACTTTCTGATGTTATTGTTACAAATTACCTTACTAATTATTTAATTTGAATTATGATTCATTCCATTTTAAAAGATAAGCCCACTAAATTATTCCTAGGTATCACTGCTTTTTTTGTGGCCAATGCCTTAATTGCAGAATGTATTGGAGGTAAAATATTTTCTTTAGAAAAAGTATTTGGGCTAGCACCTTCTAATCTTACTTTGTTTGGAGTGTCTAATCTTTCTTTTAATTTAACCTGTGGTGTTTTATTATGGCCACTTGAATTTGTGATAACAGATATAGTGAATGAATATTTTGGGCCAAAGGCGGTCCGTAGAATTAGTTATACTGCCGTGGCTTTAATTAGCTATGCTTTTTTAATGTTTTATTTAGCCATGCGCATTGCACCTGCTCAATTTTGGGTAGAATCTAGAACTGCGGATGGGATACCTAGTATGCAATTGGCATTTGAATCTATCTTTGGACAAGGTATGTGGATTATACTTGGAAGCTTGGTTGCTTTTTTAGTAAGCCAATTAATTGATGTGTATGTTTTTCATAGAATTAAAAAAATGACTGGAGAGAAAATGATATGGTTGCGCGCCACTGGTTCTACCTTAGTTTCTCAATTGGTTGATAGCTTTGTTGTTTTATTTATTGCTTTTAAAATAGGTAATGGCTGGAGCTGGTCAACAGTGCTTGCTGTTTGTGTAGTAAATTATATCTACAAGTTTACTATGGCCATTATATTAACGCCTTTAATTGCATTTATACAAGGCAGAATAGAAAATTATGTGGGACATGATGTTGCCAAGAAAATGAAATTGCAAGCGATGGGCTTGGAGAATGAGGTTTAGAAGCTTTGCTTCAATATTTGAATAGCTACTTTATCAATAGGTAGGCTCATGCTGTCTTCATTCAAGTTTTCAAAATCAACCCAACGGAAGGATTCAAATGTTCCTTTTTTATCAGCAATTTGTGCTGGGCTGAAGTCAAAATTTTTCTCACTGGTTTTAATCTTTGCACATTCTGCGCTACTTACCATGTAATAAATGGAAATGATTTGGTCTTTTTTATTGAAAGCGGATATTTGAAAAAAATCGGTGGTATATAAATGTGCTCCTACAGTCACTGTAATACCGGTTTCCTCCATAAACTCTCTAGCTAAGCCATCTCTAGTGCCTTCTCCAAATTCAAGCCCTCCACCAGGAAGCTTGGTAAAAAACTCACCTCTAATATATTCATCGCTCACCAGTAATCTATTTTGAGCGTCTAGTAGTAAGCCGTACACACGAACATTGAATAAAGCCATAATAAACTATTAAAGTTTGAATTAAATTTCCAGTATATAAATTCTAGTATTTAAATTTTCAATAAATTTTTATACCAAGTGTTTATATATCTATTCTTTATATTTCTAATGCTCCGCTAAAAACAAAGGTACCAGGGCCCATTAAATAAATATTGTCAAATATATTATCTCCTCTATTGTTAAAACTAACTGCTAGTTTCCCGCCCAGGGTTTCAATATTAATTCTTTGTTCCCCTAATTTTTCAATGCCTGCAATTAGGGCAGATGCAGTGACGCCTGTACCACAACTGAATGTTTCATTCTCTACACCACGCTCATAAGTTCTAACAAATAGTTGCCCTTCATCCTGTTGAACAAAATTTACATTAATACCTTCTGCTTTAAATCTTTCATTGTATCGAATCATTTGTCCTAGGCCCACTATATCCACACTATTTACACTATCAACAAATTCTACATAATGAGGAGAGCCTGTGTTTAATACATAAAAAGTAACATCGCCTTCAATATTTTTCTCTACTGATTTTACATCAATCATTTTTAAATGCACCCAACCGGCTGCATCTATCTTCGACTCATGTGGGCCGTCGATGGCTATAAAGGAGTATATATCTTTTTGTATGCCTTGGTCAAAAGCAAACTGGGTTAAACAACGGCCACCATTACCGCACATAGAACCTTCCTTACCACTGGAATTAAAATATGTCATAGAGAAATCATATCCAGCGGCAGTGCCCAGTAGTATTAACCCATCGGCACCAATACCTTTTCTTCTATCGCAAATAAATTCTATTTGGGCTTCGCTTAATTTGATATTGCCAGAACGGTTGTCAATAATTACAAAATCGTTCTGTGTGCCTTGGTATTTTGAAAAGGGTATATTCATTTTAGTATTTAACTTTTTATATTAATTCGGATCTTACTAATAATTTTTTGTCGACTAATTATTTATTTATTTATTTATTTATTGCCTCTTTTAAATGCCTGCAATAATGCCCAATGATTTTTGTATCATATGATCTACTGCCTTGCCCATATCCTTGCTATATTCTTTCTTTACTCTATTAGCAATTATTACATTAATACTTAAGCATTGATGTCCTAATAAATTACATAAACCATAAATAGCGCTGGTTTCCATTTCAAAATTAGCTATTTTATGTTTTCCGTATTTAAAGCTGGTCATTTGATCCACTAGGTTGGGCATTTTTAAAGGAAGTCTTAAGATGCGTCCCTGAGGACCATAAAAACCTGGGCAAGTAACTGTAATGCCATGACTATATCCTTCTTTAAAATGTTTTAGTAAATCTGCACTTGCTGAAGCAATATAAGGTTGAATTTTATGAGCAATAATTTTTGTATGCTCATCAAAAGCAGCTAAGATGGATTTTTCTTCTTCGTTATTTTCTTGAGTATAAAAATGTAAAACATTATCAATACCTAAACCATGGGTACCGGCTACTAATTCATTCACACCTACTTCTCCTTGTAAAGAACCACAAGTGCCCATTCGTATAATTGAAACCGATTTTTTTTGATCATTAATGGTTCTGGTAGCAAAGTCAATATTCACTAAAGCATCAATTTCATTTAATGCAATATCAATATTGTCTGGACCAATACCTGTGCTAAGCACTGAAATTCTTTTTTGTCCAATATAGCCAGTATGGGTAATAAATTCACGATGCGCTAGTTTATGTTCAACCCGATCAAAGTATTTACTCACTTCTGCAACTCTTTCAGGGTCGCCTACGGTGATAATAGTGTCCGCAATCTCTTCCGGACGAACATTTAAGTGGTAAATGGCTCCACGGTCGTTAATAATGAGTTCTGATGCGCCAATTGCCTGCATATTGTTTCATTTATGTCACAAATGTCGTTTAAATAGGAATAGCTGTAAAATTCTTTTATAATTAAGTTCTTTGCGTTATTTTCGCGTTCTAGATTAGGGTCGGGTGGCCGAGTGGCTAGGCAGAGCTCTGCAAAAGCTCCCACAGCGGTTCGAATCCGCTCTCGACCTCACTAAAAAAGTAAAACCCTTACAATTTGTACGGGTTTTGCTTTTTATAATCGAATCTGTAATCGAAGCTATAATTAATTAATATGAAATATTCTCAACCCATTGGCATTTTACTTTGCTTATTACTTATTTATACCACTACACAACCTTTAGTAGTGATTGAAAGTAGAAATTGGATAATAACAGGATGGGACCCGGCAGGAAGTAGTTTTGGTCAGGCTGGAAAATTCTTAAGTTTTTTCGCACTTATATCTTTAGCCTTTTTCGCTTTACCTTTTATATGGGCA
>JBEIIN010000116.1:0-5282 GCA_040380795.1 Sediminibacterium sp.
CCCAGTACCCCATTTTTTAATAAGTTATAAAAAATAAAGTCCCAGATGATGATTATGTTTAGTTGCTTACTCTTTAATGTAAACTTGCTTAATTTTATTTACAGCAAGACCCGTCCTTGCAACAGCTTGCCTCTTTTTTGCAACATGTCATATCCTTGCTGTCTTTAGACATGTCTTTTTTACAAGCTACCCCATCTGTGCAACAACTAGCCCCTGGCTTGCAACAGCTTTCAGTCTGCGCTACAGCAGTCTTACCAGCTCTATCATATTGGCAACACTCTTCTAATTTGCTGTAAGCGTCTGCATTAGCCACTTTATGCTCTGTATCATAACCAGCAGCAGCTATTGCATTTTCAATTTTATCAGTAGATGTTTTAGAAGCATTAAAACTCACTTTTAAAAGTTTAGCAGCCTTATCCCAATCGGCACTTATTGCACCCGCTTGCTTTGCTGCTTTTTCAATATTTCCTTTACACATTCCGCAATTACCTGCTACTTTAATTTTAGTAGTAGTTTGCGCTTGTAAAGCGAAAGTAGAAAACAAAATAAATCCCGCTAATAATATAAAATTTTTCATATTCTTTTTTTTAATATAATATTTGTAAATTAATTCTTTAGTATATGCATAAGCTGTATACTATTTTAGATTACTTCGTTCGTATAAATGAGGTAAACAAGTCTCTAGATGAAAATCAAATTAAATAAACGCAGATGAATTCGTAAATGGGTGGTCCCGTATTTACCAAAGACTGTTGAGAAAAAAGCGGTTTGCTATTAAGTATAATAGAACTGGCCTTTTGAATAAAAATTATTTCATTAGCAGTATAAAGACTTAATTTCTTTACAATACTGTTTGTAGTGGCCTGAAACTGATGATTGTCTTGAGATTTTAGATACACTGTTTTTTCAGAACAGCAGATGTCCTTTTTAGAAGGCTTAGCACATTTGCATTTTTTTACCTCGCCTGCACATAAATGGGTAGTTACCGTTGCACCTATACTAGCAATAGCATATAATAAAACTAAAAATATAGTAAATACCCTTTTCATTAGCCCTTTAATTACTATAAAGGTACAGGCTTATTTAATGACGCCAATGACTAAGCTCATCTTAATTGATAAAATTCCACCAAATACCCACTCTAAACCAAGTACCTGTTCCTGGGTAATTTTGAGCGCTGAAATTATAAGTACTTCCTAATGAATTACTTGTAGGAATTAAAGTATTAAGATTCTCTAATCGAATATACCCTTTGAAGCGTTTAATCATAAAATGAAGGAAGGCATTTGCAGTAGGTCTATTACGAAGCATATAAGTATTTTGAACAAAAAACTGTCCGGTTAAAGGCATATAGCCATCTGCTTTAAATTCGGTATGATAAATCATCTCTAGTCCAGTAGATAAATTCAAGTTTTTATAAAAATTACCTTCGAAGGCCAATCTTTGTCTAGATAAAATTAATGGAATATTGATGGGTGCCGATTTATCCACCACTTGCACAGTAGTCTCATTATACCAATTCCAATGGGTGCTTAATTTTATTTTATTATTAAGAACAGCACTAATATAACTTATAGGACTAGTATACACTACGGCTTGATACCCCGAAGTAAAATAATTATAGTTATTGATTAATTGATAATTAAATGAAACTCTAAATGCTTTTGCAGCATTGCCCGTCTCTGCCAACATATCAATTGTATTTTCTTTCTGTATGCCCTTTAAAGCATTAATAGGAAATTGAGTAAGCCCTAAATAATTAGTAGAAGGGGTTCGATTGCTATTCTGAAAACCAAGTTTCAAATAAGTACCTTTCGAACTTAAAATTCTAGATAAATAAAATTGAGCATCATAGTCTCCTGCATGATAACCATTCAAGTATAATTTACCTGAGGCTATTAAGTCCCATAACTGATTTCTCGTTTTATTTTTATAGACACCAAAACCGTATAAATCATATTCAGTCCATTTTTGTACACTCAATAAATTAGTGGTTAAATGCGTATAGCCCGATCCTACTTGTAAAAATTGATTGGAATTATTCTTTTGCGGATAACTAATTAAACTAAAATCATTGGTGACAAGATTCCAGCTGTCTGAAAACTTAACCGTTCCGCTAGATAGGTTTTTGTAATTAAAATACTCCAAATAGTTTAATGCATTGGGCGCTCTGTCTTCAAATAAGAATTGATTTGACTCCAACTTAACCTCATTTTGAAATCTAAGTCTTGGATAAAATAAATGAATCACCACTGTATCTTTTACAATAGAATCTTTTTGCCCAAGGTCATAGGTTTGACGCCATAAGTAAGTATTATTCCTATAAGTTGAACCAGTAGCAATATTGGTATTAAAAGGATTACGAAAAGAAGCACCACTTACACCTAATCTTGTCTCTAATTCATAAGGATTATTCAGCGATAAGCTATCTAATAAAGCAGCTTTCACGAGTCCTCCATTTTCAGAAGAGGCTGCTTTATTGGCAAGCATTACAAAGTAGGACTCATACCTTTTACGCTTCGATTGAAAATGCGCCGTGATACGCATATTATTCAAATTCGCATTTTGATTTTTTACATTGCCTGGCGAATTACTAAATCGATATTCAAAAGAAAAATTTAATTGTTGCGTTTTATTTTGTGTATGTTTTACTTCAATTAATTGCTCCCCCTTACCCCCCAATAAATATCCTAATTCAGTAAAGGGTCTGGTGCTTTGATAAAAAGGTGTAGCTGCTAAAGTATAATTGTACGCATCATAAGCATGGAAGCCTGGGTCAAACCCTCCTTTTTTCTGCGTTGAAAATAAATAAGATTTAGAGGCTGTTCCTAAATTGCCAAGGTTATAATTAGTATAAGGCAAAGGATAGTGTATAAAAAAATCGTTAATGCTTGAATCTAGTTTTCGAATCTCATTATTATTATAGAGCTTATAAAATAGTGTAATTGAGTCGGCATTTTGATCTCTTTTTTGTAAGGAATCTTTATTTTCTCGATTTGTATTGCTATTTCCCATGGGCCTAAGGGCATTGGAAAAATTTTGCGCACTTGTTTCTATATGAAACAAGGCTACAAGTACTAAACAAAATAAAATGCGCTTATAAATGAACATGCGTAAAATTAAATTAGGAAATTTGTTTTACTAAATCGCTAATAATTAATGTTAACTTAGGTTCCGCTGCATTTGCAGCTTCTAGTACTTCCTCATGTGTAATGGTATTATTATCTTCTCTAATACCTAAATCGGTTACTACGCTTATGGCAAATACTTTCATACCACAATGCACTGCCGCAATATTTTCTTGTACAGTACTCATACCTACTACATCTCCCCCTACCGCCTTAATTAATTTATATTCTGCTCGTGTTTCAAAAGTAGGGCCCGTCACACCCACATAAACTCCTTCATGTACTTTTATTTGATGCTTATCTGCAATGACTTTCGCCTTTTCAATAAAGTCTAATGCATAAGGCTCACTCATATCCGGGAATCTTGTACCCAATGTAGATTCATTTTTCCCAATTAATGGATTAATGGAGAATAAACTAATATGATCTTTTATGATCATTAAATCGCCCACTTCAAAATTAGGATGCACGCCACCTGCCGCATTGGATAAAATTAAATTCACCACGCCTAATAATTTTAAAACGCGCACCGGGTAGGCAACTTGTTCTGGAGAATAGCCTTCATAAAAATGAAAACGACCTTCCATCACCCAAACCTTTACACCATTTAAAGTACCAAGAATTAATCTGCCCTTATGCCCTTCCACCGTACTTATAGGGAAATGAGGAATTTGAGTATATTGAATTTCAAAATCAACCATTATTTGAGTGGCTAAATTGCCAAGGCCACTGCCGAGTATAATTGCAGTTTGAGCAGTTGATTTAATTTTAGATTGTATGAAAGCGGAAGTCTCTTGTAATTGAGCCATTAAGGGCGTCGACATATAAGGTATATTTTAGCCACAAATATAACGACAGTAAGGGATTATAAGGCAAGATTCTAGGCCTTTGATGCGCTTGTATCATGTTTTAATACCCAATAAGCAATAATGGCACTTAAAAGCATAAATATTGCCCCTAATAAAAAAGCAGCGCCTGGGAAATAAATATGGTTTGGATCGTTCTTTATAGAAAAATAAGAGGTTAGCCCAATCATCATCGGTGGACCTATAATTGTAGTTAAACTTTGTAATCCTGTTAAGGAGCCTTGTAATTCTCCTTGTTCATTTTTAGGAACATGTAAAGAAATGATGGCTTGTAATGCGGGTCCCGAAATACCTCCCAGACAATAAGGCACTAAAAATAAAAACATCATCCATCCCTGTGTTGCAAAAGCAAATAAAGTTAAACCGAGAGCATACAATGCAATTCCAATATAGACACTTTTTTCATTTCCTAATTTAGGGTTTACGACTCTAATGAGTAAGCCTTGCACCAAACTAATCAATACACCCACCACAGCTAATGAAATACCTATTGTCTTGGGTGTCCATCCAAATTTATTAATATTGGCAAAACTCCAATTACTTTGAACTGAATGAGCAGCTATATAAATAAACAATAAAGCAATAATCAATCCAAATACGGCTGGATATTTATTTAAATTTCTTAAAGAGCCAATAGGGTTGGCTCGTTTAAAATCAAATGCGCGACGGTGTTCCATATCTAAGGATTCTGGCAAAACAAAATAACCATATAAAGCATTCACTAAGGCTAATCCAGCGGCTACTAAAAATGGAATTCTTGTACCCAACTCCCCTAACAATCCTCCTAACATAGGACCGATAATAAAACCAAGACCAAAGGCTGCTCCAATCATCCCAAAATTTTGTGCCCTATTTTTTTCATTACTAATATCGGCCATATAGGCGGAAGCAGTGGTTATACTAGCTCCTGTAATGCCTGAAATCATTCTTCCTAAAAATAACCAACCAATGCTTGGTGCAAAAGCCAAAAAAATGTAATCTAAACCAAAACCAAGCAAGGAAAAAAGTAAGACTGGTCTTCGACCATATCGATCACTCAAACTTCCTAATATGGGCGCAAAAATAAATTGCATGAGCCCATATATCAAAGTTAGAAATATAGCAGGTTTTGAAATAGCACTGATATCCGTTCGATCTGTTACATGCAATAATTGTTGTAATAATTGAGGCAATACGGGTATAATAATACCAAATCCAATAATATCAATTAAAACGGTGATAAATATAAAACCTACTGCTGCTTTTTTGGGATTTGCCATTGTTCTTAGATAGTGGTGTATGCACTACC
>JBEIIN010000117.1:0-5259 GCA_040380795.1 Sediminibacterium sp.
TCCCTATCTTCGTTCGTAAAAATATTATTTATATAATATATTGTAAATCAATGTATTATATTTTTTATGATTAAAATTATAGTACTATGCGATGCATAGTACTATAAAAGACCTAGCTTTGTGTTTCAAATTAATTCTTATGGATATTCAAAACACACAAAGTCAGATGCGCAAGGGCGTACTCGAGTTTTGCATATTGTCCATCATTCAACAAGGGGAAGTGTATCCAAGTGATATTGTTGAGAAAATGAAGTTGGCCAATTTGCATATTCTAGAAGGTACACTGTATCCTTTGTTAACGCGTTTAAAAAATGCGGGCCTCTTAAATTATCGTTGGGTAGAAAGTATCAGTGGTCCGCCAAGAAAATATTTTGTAATGACAGATGAAGGCAAAGCAGCCTTTGGTATTTTATTACAAACCTGGAAAGAAATGGTCACGGCGGTGGATCAACTTACCAGTCCAACAACAAACATTACAGAACCTACCACAGAAGTAGTTTCTTAAATCTATACATTTTAAAAAATATTTTATGAATAAAGTAATTAACATCAATTTTCAAGGTCGCATTCTTCCGATTGAAGAACAAGCGTATGAAATATTGAAACAATATATTGAGTCACTGCGTGTTTATTTCGCCAACGAAGAAGGACGCGATGAGATAATTAATGACATTGAATGTCGCATTGCAGAATTATGTGAAGACCGCTTGAAAAAAGGAACGGTATGCATAGCTGCTAACGATATCGATTTAATTATTACAAGTATTGGTCGTCCTGCCGATTTTGAAGCCCAGGACGGATTTGAAGCCAGTACAAGTCAGACGCATCAAAATGCCAGTGGGAATAATAACTCGAATTTTTATAGAGAGGGTAATAAACCTAAAAGATTATACCGTGATGAACAAAACAAAGTATTGGGTGGTGTTTGTAGTGGTATTGCGAACTACTTTGTCATAGAGCCATGGATCGTAAGAATTCTTTGGTTCTTTTTAATAGGTGTGAATATACTAGCTTATTTAATTTTATGGATTGCAGTACCCAGCACTTCTGTAAAAGTAGTGGGGGGTGTGCGTAAAAGATTATTTAGAGATATTGATAAAAAAATTATTGGCGGTGTGGCTGCAGGACTCTCTAAATATTTTGGCATTCAAGTTTGGATAGTGAGAATTTTATTTTTAATTCCATTCATTCGTTTTGTGTCGAATTTCAGACATATGCACTTATTCCAATTTTGGGATGCGCCCGATTTCCCTAATTTCTTAGACATTACATTTAGTCCAGGTGCTGTTTTTATATATATAGTATTATGGTTGGTATTACCTGAAGCTAAAACCAGTGCGGATAAATTAGAAATGGTGGGGGAGAAAGTAGATTTGAATAGTATTAAAAATACCATTCAAAATGATATGGAAGGATTTAGTAAAAGAGCACAATCTTGGGGCAGCGATTTATACAATAGAAATAAAGGAACGAATCATTCCAATGAATCTAATCAAACTAATAATGAGGGAACAGCAACATCCCACAATGAAGAAGCAAGTAAATCTTCAGAAAATCATAGATCAACAGAGAAGAGAAAAGGCTTATTATATTATATAGGTAGAATTATTACTTTATGCATTAAAGGCTTTGTCTATTTTATTTTAGCCATTGTAGGTATCTCCTTATTAGCTGCTTTGTTTGGAATAGGCGCAGCGGCTACCGCCTTACTACCTTTGAAAAATTTCTTAATAGAAGATGGTGCGCAAACCTGGTCTGCGATTGGAGCTATTTTACTTTTTGTATGGGTTCCTATTTTAGGAATAGTCACTGCTGTGATTAGAAAGTTTGCAGGACTAAAAAAAGCTAATGTTTGGGTGAGATCAAGCTTTATCGCATTATGGGTAATTGGATGGGTTTGTATATTTTATTTTGGAAGTAGCTTGGGAAATAGTTTCTCAAGACATAATCTGCCTGCAGAGCAAAGTATTGTTTTGACAAATCCCAAAATTGATTTTGTAGAAATTGCAGCAGCACCTAAAATGAAATATTATGAAAATAATTGGTTCCAATTTGAACCATTTCAAGGATTCGCTGATGAAGACACTGTATATGTAAGAAATTTACGCATTAGAATTGTTCAATCTATAAATGATAGTTTTCAAGTGAAAATTGTGAAGCTAAGCAATGGTAAGACAGTTCAAAACGCCAATGAATTGGCGAGTAAAATAAACTTTGAACTCACACAAGAAGATAGCCTCTTGTATTTAGACAGGGGTATTGGAATTAATAAAATAGACAAGTTCAGAAACCAGCATATTATTATGACTATTGCCGTGCCTATTGGTAAGCGCATTAAGATAACGAATAAAGGTTGGTCTCAAACCAATATAAATATTAATGGAAGAGGAATGATAACCGGCACCATTGACCGTATTAGTTCTGATGAGAATTGGTATGATGAATGGAATGAACCTTGGGACAATGAATCTTATCAATATGAAAGAGGAGTTGAATATAAAATGACAAAGGATGGTCTTGTAAGTTTAAGTCCTATGGAGGCTGATGACGACCGTTCTGATGATAGTAAAAAAATGGACGATGAAACCCTTGATAAAGAAATTCAATTACAAAAATTGAAAGAAGAAAGAGAAGCCATTAAAAATGACATTAAGAAATTAAAAGAAGATGAATTGAAAAAAGAAAAAACCAGCGTGGTAAAAGTTAATGATCTTAAGAAAGATAATATAGATGGTTCGAATCTTGATAAGATGAATAAAATAGGCAGGGCAGCGGGCAAATTATCCGACTTGCAGTGGGTATTAGACAGATTCACCCACTAGGCTTTCCTTTCAGTTTCTTTTTTGATTATATTTGAGAAAATTAAATCGAAATGAGCGAAGCTTTAAACACTCCCTTTACACATAAACATATTGCACTAGGCGCTAAAATGGCGCCTTTTGCTGGTTATAATATGCCCATAAGTTATACGGGCATTAATCTAGAGCATGCAGCCGTAAGAAACCATGCAGGTGTATTTGATGTAAGCCATATGGGTGAATTTATACTAAGAGGTCCCGATGCCCTGGATTTAATTCAACGCGTAACCACCAATGACGCCTCAGTTTTAGAAGATGGCAAGGCGCAGTATAGTTGTTTGCCCAATACTACAGGGGGTATTGTAGATGATTTATTGGTCTACTGTGTAGAAAAAAATAAAGTATATATGTTAGTGGTGAACGCTTCTAATATTGAAAAAGATTGGAATTGGATTCGTAGTTACAATACCAAGGGCGTGGAGATGCATAATATAAGTGCAAAGACTGCACTACTAGCGGTGCAAGGTCCGAAGGCTGCAAAAATTATTCAGACTTTAACGAGTATGGATGTATTAAATATGCCTTACTATAGTTTTGCAAAAGGAGAAATGCTGGGCATTGATAATGTACTTATTAGTGCTACTGGTTATACAGGCGCAGGAGGGGTGGAGATTTATTTTGAAGACATTAATGACAATGCCAATAAAATTTGGGACGCTATATTTGAAGCAGGTGCTGCCGATGGTATTCAACCTATTGGTTTAGGAGCCCGCGATACCCTTCGTTTAGAAATGGGTTTTTGTTTATATGGAAATGATATTGATGATACCACCAGTCCTATGGAAGCGGGTTTGGGATGGATTACAAAATTCACCAAAGATTTTACCAATAAAGAAAGCTTACTTGCGCAAAAAACAAATGGAGTTGCTAAAAAATTAGTAGGCTTTGAAATGATTGATAGAGGTATACCTAGACATTATTATGAAATTAAAGATGCAACAGGAAACTTAATAGGATCAGTCACTTCAGGTACGCAGGCCCCTAGCTTAGGCAAGGCCATTGGTATGGGTTATGTAGCTACTGAGTTTTCTAAAGCAGGCTCTGAAATTTATATTGATATTAGAAATACTTTAGTCAAAGCACAGGTGGTGAAGTTTCCTTTTAAATAAAGTTTATTTTTTCTGCTACTTAAGTTTTTTACATTTATCTACTAGTATAATTCATAGATTTATTTATACCCTTTTTCAATGGGGTAAATACTTGGTTTTTGTTTTCTTACTATTTGCAATTTTGTGTCTTAACAAATTAATTAGTATGAAAGCAATTAAAAACAAAGTCCAACTCATTGGCCATTTAGGAGCCGATCCAGAATTCAAAATTTTAAAGGAAAGCCAGTTAGCGAATATGCGCTTGGCAGTGAATGACCGCTATAAAAATGCCAAAGGAGAATGGGTAGATGAAACGCAGTGGTTTAGTTTAGTAGCCTGGTCAAAGCTGGCCATATTTGCTGAAAAATATTTACTCAAAGGCAGTGAAATAGCGGTAGAAGGGCGTCTTCTTACAAAGGCTTACACCGATAAAAATGCCATTAAAAGAGTAAGCACCGATATTATTGTTTCAGATATTTTGATCTTATCCAAAAAGAACGCCGTAGCCAAAGAATTAGTCTAATAAAAAATGAAGGTTTTGTATATTTGTGCATTATGATAACTGCAGCAAAGACAAAACCTTCTTTACATACCGTTCTAACGCCTCAGCTTTTAGACTTATATGATTTAAAAGATAGCATCGTTGTTATCATTGATGTTTTTAGAGCTACTTCCACCATGGCTACTGCTTTATATAATGGGGCGAGTAAAATTATACCGGTGGATACACCCGAACTTTGCATGGAAATAGGTAAAAGAACTGGAGGAGTCACAGCGGGAGAAAGGGACGGAAAAATTATTCCAGGTTTGTCTTATGGAAATTCTCCTTCTGAATATCCAAGAGATTTTATTGAAAATAAAATTTTAGTCATTACGACTACCAATGGCACTAAATTATTACACCTTGCCTTAAAGCAAGGAGCCAAAGATATCATTACAGGGTCCTTTCCTAACTTAAGCAAGGTGGTGGAATATTTAAAAGAACAAAATGCGCCGGTTATTTTAGGTTGTTCTGGTTGGAAAAACCGCTTTAATATTGAAGATGTATTATTTGCAGGAGCCGTAATTGAAGAAATTAAGGACGCTTTTGAAATACATTGTGATAGTAGCTTTATGGCGAACCAATTATACAATCAAAATAAAAATGATTTGCCTACTTATATCAAAACTGTCACCCATTGGCACCGATTAGCAGCTTATGGTTTAGAAGAGGACATGTTATATTGTATTTCTAAGGATACAGCCCCTTCCTTGCCTATTTTCAAGGACGGAGCCCTTATAAATAAGGCCTAGATACCCTATTTTCAGATTCA
>JBEIIN010000118.1:0-5201 GCA_040380795.1 Sediminibacterium sp.
ATCAAAGAAGGTAAAGACGACTTTGGTTTCAATGCAAGAACAGAAGTTTTCGAAAACTTATTCAAAGCAGGTGTTATCGACCCTACTAAAGTAACAAGAGTTGCTTTAGAGAATGCAGCTTCAATCGCTTCTATGTTGTTAACAACAGAGTGTGTGATTGCTGACAAACCAGCTCCATCTGCAGCGCCACAAGGTGGTGGACATGGTCCTGATATGGGCGGAATGGGTTACTAATATTGAAAGCGATTTAATCGCATCAAGAAATAAAAAAAACCTCCTCGATTTTTCGGGGAGGTTTTTTTATGCGTTTAAGCAAGTAAGTATTTAATCTTCTGCTAAAAATTAAGTCTTTTATTCAACCGACTTTGTTGTAAAATACATTTGAAAACCTTTCACTAATAAAAATTGCGCTAAACCATAAGTTAACATGATTACTAAGCCAATATTTTCAATGGGGTCGTTGATAGACCAATCAAACATATTAAATGCTAAAACAGTATCCGAGGCAATAAAAAATAACATACCTGGAATCCAAAAATTATTCGCAATAATTTTGATGGGCTTATGATTAGCAATATGAATAGCCATTAATGCTGCTGAACAAATTAGAACCATATATACTAATATGGGATAAATTAATGGTCCTATAGCAGTACTTAATTGAAAATAAATAAACCAACAAAAGCTAAGCAATAAATAAGTTGAAGCTTTTAATAATGTTGATTTAGGCTGTTTCAAGCCATATATTTTACTAAAAAATATAATATTGAAGACATGGGTTGTCATAAAGGCAACCATACCAGGAATAAACAAAGACTTTGAAAGTAAAAATACATCCCCTAAAAATGAACCGAATAAACCTATCATCACTAAATTTTTCCCGGGCTTATTGGATACATTGTCTTGAACATATAAATACATCATGAGTGAGGGTAGAAATAAGCCCTTAGAAATCATCTCCACTAATATAAATTCTTCCCCTAAAAATCGAGAAACTAGATGGATTGAAATAACAATTAAACTAATTGTAAGACCCCATTTTGTAAAAAAAGATTTCATAATCAAGATTTAATTTTTTGTAAATCCAGCTATACTGGAAGGTTTATTCAAGATACTTTTAAAAATTAAATGTAAGCAATGAATGTCTAATTTAAGAATCAATGCATAAATTTGCCCATGATTAGCCCGGAAGAAGAAAAGTTCTACCTACAATGGGAAAAAGATAGAACCCTACCCCATTACAAACGCAAACCTTTTTTAATTGGTTTAAGTTTTGGACTAAGCTTAGGTCTTCTGATACTTATCATTTCAGAAACGGGCTGGTATGAAAGGGCTAGTATGGTAGCCAATATGAGGGGTAATGAAATATGGATTATGATTGCTATTGTACTATTCTCCTTTGGATTTGCATGGCTCTACCAGCAATTTACCTCCGAGATGAATGAACAAAGATTTAATGAAATAAAGCACTTAAAAAATAAAAAATGAACAAAATGATCTCCAAAACCCCTTTTATCCTCATTTTTCGCAATTTAACGATAGCCTGCCTTCTTCTGGTGGGAATATTTAGCCAAATGAGCTGTAGTAAGTCTTCAGCTAGTGAAAAAGAACAAATGACTAGTTATGCTGCTAAAAACAATATTACTTATGTATCAGACCCATCTGGTGTCTTATATCAAATAATTACTGCAGGAAATAGTACCAAACCTAGGCTAACTAGCACAATTACAGTTACTTATACAGGTAAATTAATGAATGATAAGACCTTTGATAGCGGCACTATCACTTATCCTTTAAACAACCTTATTCCAGGCTGGCAAATAGCCCTTCCCTTAATAGGTGAAGGCGGCCAAATCAAAATCCTTATACCATCTACATTAGGTTATGGATCTAGAGGAAGTGGCGAGATTCCAGGCAACGCCCCCTTGTACTTTGATGTAAGCCTATTGAAGGTAAAATAATGGCTTTTTAGCCTTTATTTTGGCCCGTTTCCATTATATTTGCCGACTAAAAATCAGTTAACCACACTATTATGCAACTCAAAGGATTAGTGCGCTTTTTTACCATTGCGCTTATTTTAATTTGTCTTTATCAATTGTCATTTACTTGGTTCGTAAGAAGTCACGAAAAAGCCATGGAAGCGAAAGCTAGTTCATGGGTGAAGAAGTTCCCAAAAGCAGATCAAGTATACCCTTCTAATAAAGAAGAGCAGTTATTGTACAACGATAGCTTAATCGATATTCAAAAAGATTATTACAAGAAGTTATTAGACAGCACCAAAGACAGTAAATTGGCTTTTGGATTAACCACTTATGCATCTGCTAAAGAAAAAGAATTAATGTTAGGCCTTGATTTACAAGGCGGTATGAGCGTAACCATGGAAGTGGGCTTAGATGGTTTAATCAAGTCTTTAGCTAATTATACAAAAGACGCTTCTTTCAACACTGCTTTAAACAATGCAGTTCAAAAGAAAGCCAATAGCCGTGCCGATTTAATTTCTTTATTCAGAGATGAATATGCAACTATTAATCCAACGGGTAAATTAGCCCCTTTATTTGCTACTAGAAGTAATGGCAAATTAAAGTTCGACGCTTCTGATGACGCAGCCGTTACTTACTTAAAAGAACAATCTATACAGGCTTTCAATAATACTTACCGTATTTTAAGAACACGTATTGACCGCTTTGGTCTAGCCTCTCCTAATATCAATCCGGATGCTACTAAAGGTATCATCAATATTGAATTAGCAGGTGTGAACGATAAAGAGCGCGTACGTTCTTATTTACAGTCTACAGCAAACCTTCAATTCTTTGAAGTGTACACTTTTGAGAGCATGGATCTTCAAAATGCAATTGTTGCTGCAGATAAAGCTATTGAAGCAAGTTTAAATGGAATTTCAGATACGAGTAGTTTAGTAAAATCAGATACTTCTAAATTGAGCCTTAATAAAAATCCATTGTTAAAAATGGTTCAGTTTACGCAACCTTATCAAGGAAAAAATGGCCAATCTATTTTCCCTGCTGAAATTGGTTACACTTTGAAAAAGGATACAAGTAAATTAAATGCCTATTTAGCCATGCCAGAAGTAAAATCTAAGTTCCCATCGAACTTGGTATTTATGTATGGTAAAAATGAAAGCGAAGATCCTAAAAGCAAAGATATAGTTCCCATTTATGCGATTAAAACTTTAGATAATGGTCAAGCAGAATTAGAAGGTGACCATGTTGCGAATGCAGCACAAGATTTTGATGAAAGAGGAAAAGTAGCCATCAAAATGAATATGGATAAATTAGGTACAAGCATTTGGGCTAAGATGACTTCTAAAAATGTTGGCAAGCCTCTAGCGATCGTACTTGATAATATTGTTTATTCAGCACCGAATGTAAATGATGCTATTACTACAGGTAACTCCTCTATCTCTGGAAACTATACTTTAAAAACAGCACAAGACTTAGCTGAAATTTTAGAGAGTGGTAAATTACCAGCGCCTGCTAAAATTGTACAAGAGCAGTTAGTAGGTCCTACTTTAGGTTTGGCATCTATTCAAGGAGGTGCGATGGCATTTGGAGTTTCTTTCCTTGTCATTTTCGCTTTAATGTTATTATACTTTAACACAGGCGGATGGGTTGCAAATATTGCATTAGTATTAAACTTACTTTTCACAATAGGTATTTTAAGCGCCTTAGGTTTTACTTTAACAGCACCTGGTATTGCAGGTTTAGTATTAACCATTGGTATGGCGGTAGATACCAACGTAATTATATTTGAGAGAATTAAAGAGGAATTAACGAAAGGAAAAAGTTATCAATTGGCTGTCACAGATGGTTACAAACGTTCTATGTCTCCAGTATTGGATGCACACGTTACTACCCTATTAACAGCTTGTATCTTAGCTTACTTTGGTTTAGGTCCAGTACTTGGTTTCGCTACAACGCAAATCATTGGTATTTTACTTTCTTTATTCTGCGGAATTTTAGTATCTCGTTTAATTACCGATATCTACACAAGCAAGAATAGACACTTCGAATATTTCACTAAAATTTCAAGAGGTATCTTCAAACATGCATCTTTCAAATTTATTGAATTCAGAAAGTATGCCTATATGTTATCTGCTGTAGTGTTAGTAATGGGTATTGCTAGTTTCTTTAACGGATTTGACGAAGGTGTTGAATTTGCTGGAGGAAGAAGTTATACTATTAAGTTTGCTAAAGCGGTGAATATTGAAGCAGTAAGAGAAGACTTGAAAAAAGTATTTGGCGAGTCTCCTATTATTAAAACAGTTGATTCTAAGAACCAAATTAATATTACTACTTCTTATAAAATTAAAGAGCAAGGCAATAATATTGACGAAGAAGTGGAAGCTTTATTATTCAAAGGTTTGGAGAAGCAATTACCTGCAGGAACTTCATTAAAAGAATTCGATTCTCAGTATAAGCAAAGTTCTCAAACAGTCTTACCTACTATATCTGATGATTTAAAAGCAGGTGCGACGAAAGCAACTATTTTTGCTTTAATAGCCATTTGTTTATACATCTTTATTCGTTTCCGTGATTGGAGATATTCTTTAGGAACCATCTTCTCTCTATTACACGATATTTTTGTAACCTTAATCGTATTTAGTTTCTTAAGAAAAGTAGTTCCTTTCCCATTAGAGATTGACCAGCATTTTATTGCTGCCATTCTAACGGTAATTGGTTTCTCTATGAACGATACTGTAATTGTATATGACCGTATTCGTGAGGACAGCCAATTAATGAAAGGTGTAGACAATGCAACTATCATTAATAAGGCGATTAACCAAACATTGAGTCGTACTATTATGACATCCTTAACTGTATTCTTAACCATCTTAATCTTATTCATCTTTGGTGGAGAAGTAACAAGAGGTTTTGCATTCGCAATGTTAATTGGAGTTATCACAGGTACTTACTCTTCTATATTTGTAGCGGCACCTGTATTAGTTGACTTTGCAAAGAGTCGCCCATTAGGACGTGAAGAAAAAAAGAAATAATAAGACTTACTTATAAATAAAAAGCCCCTCGAATTATTGAGGGGCTTTTTTTTATCATAAGAATTTTAAATAGCCTATCACTCTCAGATTCGAATGACGCTAAAAAATCATAAATTCATCTAAAATTGTGAACTCGCTTCGCTCAGACATGCACAATTTTTTAACGATGTATTTATGATTTTTCTTAACG
>JBEIIN010000119.1:0-5163 GCA_040380795.1 Sediminibacterium sp.
AAAAAGAGAATAAAGAAATGCAGAAGTTTTTAACTATACCAGGGGATGATAAGTAGAAAATTAAAATAAGATTAGTAGACTAATAGAGGGGCACTATACATTCTCAAAATTGCTTGTAATAATTTCGCAGAAGCGTGTTTGGATCATTTTTTCAGCAAGTAAAATCATATTGTAAAATGCTTTCGCATTGCTAATGCCGTGTCCAATAATTACGGGTTTATTCACGCCTAAAACAGGAGTACCTCCGTAATTTTCAAAATGGAATCTTCCAAAGAAAGAGT
Organism: Sediminibacterium sp.; assembly: GCA_040380795.1. GTDB lineage: Bacteria > Bacteroidota > Bacteroidia > Chitinophagales > Chitinophagaceae > Sediminibacterium. The sequence continues at coordinate 282 of JBEIIN010000119.1, forward strand.
CGTTTTCTAATTTTTGATGGGCAGCTGCATCATACATGGCTTCTGCTGTTTTTAAAATAATATTACCTGTAAATCCATCACAAACAATGACGTCTGCTTTATCATTGAAAACATCTCTGCCTTCAATATTGCCAATGAATTTTATCGCAGTATTTTCTTTTAGTAATGGGTAAGTGGCTTGTGCTAAAATATTGCCTTTGCCTTCTTCTTCACCCACATTTAATAAACCTACTGTGGGGTTTTCAATATTTAAAATATGCTTGGCGTATAAGTTGCCTAAAATACCAAACTGATTTAATTGTTCTGGCTTGCAATCTGCATTTAATCCAACATCTACTAATAAACCTGTTTTGCCATTTAGTTTAGGAAGCAGGGTGGCGATGGTGGGTCTTAAGACTCCTTTGATGGGCTTGATGCTAAACATGGCACCTACTAACATGGCGCCTGTATTACCAGCGCTCAAGAAAGCGTCTATCTCACCTGTGACCAATAGTTTAAATCCAATGGCGATAGAGGAGTTCGGTTTTTCTTTTAAAGCTTTAGTAGGATGTTCGTGGTAGCCTATCACTTCTGTGGCAGGTACTATATGTAAAAAAGGTGAAGAAATCCCGAGCTGCTGAAATTGTTCTTTCAGTTGGGTTTCTTCACCTATACAAAATATATTATTTTCCGAATTTGCTAAATATTGTTGAACACCTTTCACGGCTTCTAGTGGGGCGTAATCGCCTCCCATCATATCGATGCCAATATTCATTGAATCGGTAATTAGGCTTTTAGTGGCGCTTTTTCGCTTACTAATAAACCTTTGTAGTATAATTTACCTTCTTGAACGTGTGCGCGATGACGTACATGGATTTCTCCAGTAGTTCCATCTTTGCTTAATGTAACTTCTTGAGCTACATAGTGAGTTCTTCTTTTAGCACTACGTTGTTGTGAGTGTCTGCGTTTAGGATTAGGCATCTCTTATTTTTTAAAATTTATTATTTAATATTCGTTGTTAATTCTTGTTTATTTCTTCCTCATTCGATTCGTCAAGTCCTTTAAATTTTTCTAAGCCTTTCCAGATGTTTTTATTATTTACTTCTGTAGGGTTTACTTTGAATTGGTTCAACTGGTCTAATACTTTTTGATTGCAGGTCGATTCTCCTTTTTCATTCTCCTTACAAATATGTTGTAAAGGAATACTTAAATTGATGAATTCATAAATCCAAGCAGCAATTGAAAAATAGTTCTCACTTTTATCAATATAAAAGATATCAGCATCTTCTTCTTGACTGTTCATGGTAATAGGGTCGTCCACTAATTTTACAATTAAGTTGAACTCATCCCATAATTGAATCGTTAGGTTATTTCCACAACGATCGCAAAGGGTATCTATTTTGCCATCAACATCAAAATGCAATTGAAAAAACCCTTGTTTTTTGTCAAGCTTAAGCTTAACAGTGGTTTTGCAATTTGAGAAGTCTTGTTGGCCAAAACTGGTAAAGAACTGATCCTCGATACGGTATTCGAACTCATGTAAACCGGGTGTTAAACCCACAAATGCTATTTCGTAAGCCCTGTCTTGGTTCATAACCGTATTTATAAGGATGGCAAAGTTAGTAAAAACCAACCAAAAGACAAAGTTTATCCTACTTTTGGGTACCAATTCTAAGACCAGCCCATTAATCCCAAAAAGGTGAATAAAGACCAAGTAAAGCTCAGATCGACTATCCAAACCATAGTTCAGGCAGTATGGCTGCTAATGGCTCTGGTTATTTTAGTGTTCTCGTTCTTTCCTCAAGCAGTAGCCACTTACTTCAGTTTTGGCCTATTTCAATACATTGGCCTAGGCCTGAGATCCCTTACTGGAGGTCTCAAAATGCCTATTGGGGAGTTTGTGTATCTTATATTATTTATACTATTGATTATCAATATTATAGTAAGCTTATATAAACTTAAAAGTAAAATCAATAAGGAGCCATTTAAGACTTATCTGCTAGGTTTTGGTAAGCAACTAACACTGAAACTGGTTCAATTATATGTAGTTTTTATGCTTATTTGGGGTTTGAATTACCAAAAATCTAGCCCTGCTAAAAGCTTTGATTTAAAAATGGATACTAGCTATACCGAAGTTCAGTTAGATAGCCTTAGTCTGGATTTGATGGAAGATTTAAATAAAACCAGGCAATTGCTCTCAGATTCCTTTATCCAAAAATTGGAGGTAGACCGGGTATTTAGAAATAGTTTCTCGAATTATAAACAGCTCAAAAACAGATTCCCCCAGCTTCACATAGATAAACCCCTTTTGAAAGAGGCTGCTTTTCCTAGTTGGGGCGATTATTTAGGATACTTGGCATTTTACCAACCCATTACGGGGGAGGCTATTGTTAGGACCGATATACCGCTGCTCACCCTTCCTTATACCAGTTGCCATGAATTAGCACATCAAATGGGATATGCCTCTGAAGCAGAAGCCAATTTTATTGCCTTTGTGGTTGCCACAGAATCAAGCGATGCATTATTACGCTATTCGATGTTACTACAAATGTTTACTTATTGTCAATCTGAACATTTAGGTTTCATTGCCAAAACGGGCAATTTTGAAAAATGGAAAACAATTGTAAATAGAAATAAAGCCTTGCTGGATCCTAAAGTAATAAGGGATAGAAAAATGATAAAAGATTTTTTTATACAAAGACAACATTTGCTCCTACCTGCATCCACCTCACTTTATGATCAATTCTTACAATGGAATAAACAGGCGAAGGGCATTAAAAGTTATGATGAAGTACTACTATGGGTTATAGCTTATAAAAAGCAAAACAGTAAATAAGTTTTACGGAAGGGGTAAACTAAAAATTATTCTTCCACATCATACTCTCAATAGGCTTCTCAGGTTGACCGCTATATTTAGCGTTTTTCTTTTGATTGTATTTTACTTCAATCTCGCCATCTACTGGGAAATAAATAAGTTGTCCAATAGGCATTCCTTTATATATGCGAACCGGTTGCTTTACAGAAATTTCTAAAGTCCAGTAACCGCAAAAACCAACATCGCCTTTACCTGCGGTGGCATGAATATCAATACCTAATCTTCCGGTAGAAGACTTTCCTTCTAAGAAGGGAACATGCGCATGTGTTTCAGTGTATTCTAAGGTAACGCCTAAATAAAAGCCCGTAGGTTCTAAAACAAAACCTTCTTCAGGTATTTCAAAATAGGTGATGGTATTATGTGCTTTTGCATCTAAAATGGCATTATCATAAGTGGCTAACCATTTGCCCAAATGCACGTCATAGCTATTACTGCCTAAGTCTTTGCGATCGTAAGGTTCAATTTTAATGGTTTGTTTCGCTATTTCTTCTAATATTCGAGTGTCAGATAAAATCATCTTTGTTTTTTTATGTTTATTTTGCAGCTTTGAACGGCGCTGCAATCTAATTCAATCCTTTTTTCTATGCCTTTGTTTTATCAACAAAATATTAACGCAACTACTAAAATGGCCATTTGGGCTATTGAAGAGTCGTTGGCATTTTTTGAATCGAAACTAGAAGGGAGGGTAGAGGCTAGTAAAAATATTATGCATCCTGTAAAAAGAACCCAGCATTTAGCAGCAAGACTTTTATTACAAGAAATGCAACCAGAAGTGGATGTAAATAGTATTGAATACGCAGCCAATGGTAAGCCTTATTTGGTAAATGAAAGCGTTCATTTTTCAGTTTCTCATTGTAATGGATTTGCTGCCTGCGTAATTAGTGAAGAGGGGCCCGTGGGTATTGATATTGAATTGATACAGGATAGAATAAAAAAAGTAGCACCTAAATTTTTACATCATTCAGAGCTTGAGAAAATAAATACATTAAATGAAGAAGCTCAATTAAAAGAAATGAGTTTTGTTTGGGCTGCTAAGGAGGCAATGTATAAGATGAACGAAAAATTAGGGCTTGATTTTTCCGAGCATTTAAGAGTAGAGGGACTCACCAATAATACAAATGGAATGATGTCTGGTTCTATTCTTTCGGAGGCTGCTGCACTCGATGTAGAAATACATTATGAGTTAAGAGAAAATTTTGTTTGGGCTGTTTCTTTGATTTAGTATAGTTGAATTTATATGGTACTATACCTTACTACTGCTTACTATTACTTACTATATCGTTCTATTCAATCTGATAAAATTAATCTTCTAAAGAAAGGGGCTCGTCGTCTTCTAATAAATTCATATTGATAGAATCAGCGCCTGCAATACCTTCAATGGATCCTTTGATATGCATAGCGTTCAATAATACTTTTTCTAATTGCTTTTCTCTTGACTTCCATAATTTTTCCATGGCGTCTCTTTCTTTTTGAATACTTTGACGCATTTGTCTAAAGCCTTCTCCAATGGCCTTCCACTGCTCATTAAATTCATTACTAGTTAAGTAGTCGTATAAAAAGCTCATCTTATCGCCTTTATTTAATTGATTCTTTTTGGCATCAAATAATTTTAGTAGGGCAGTTCTTAATAATAGGGCAACACTTTTCACTTCTTGGTAGGAACAAATGTAAACGCCTTCTTTTTCACCAAACCTTTCCATGTCTTTTGGAAAAGCTTGTGTAACAATAATAGCAATATCAGCACCTTGGCTGCGCATATCGGCTTTTAACTTCTCAATCCACTCTTGTGCAAAAGCAGTGGTTCTTTTACTTTCGTATATAATTTTACCTGCCTCTTGTCCTAAATTATTTCTAACCACTTGAATACAATCGGCACCTCTTACCCCTTTGCCTACCTCTACAATTTCATCAAAAGGAAAACTACTCTTTAATAATTCTTCTAATAACAATTCTTGAACCTCACCTTGCATCTGCATACTGCCTTGCTCAGCCTTACGCTTCATTTCTTCGGCCAATTTTCTTTGATCG
>JBEIIN010000120.1:0-4976 GCA_040380795.1 Sediminibacterium sp.
CCATTAAATTGGTTAACAAATCTGAACTAGTAACATAGCCACCTCCATTATAACGAAGGTCAATAACTAGTTCGTTGACTCCTTTTTCTTTAAACCTACCAAATACAATCCTTAAGCTATCATCAAAATTGTATACTTTGCCTGTATTGGGATCTTTTACATAACCAATAAATTGACTATAGGCAAAATAGCCCACTTTTTTACCCGCCCAATTAATAACCGTGTCTTGTAAAATAGGATTAGTTTGTAATTCGACTTTAGTGACCGTTACAGTTTTACCAGTACTGCTAAATACTTTATTATTATAAGATCCTAAACCTAATTTTAAAGTTTGATTTTGTAATACTGAATTATAATTTGAGGAAGTGACGGTTTTGTCATCTACTGACAAAATAATATCTCCTCTTTTTAATCCATTTTTTTCAGCAGGACTTCCTTTTAATACATAGGCTATCACCAAGGCCACATTTGCTTTTGTATCGTCGGTAAAAAAAGGACTCACCCGAATACCTAAAACAGTATTGATACCATTTAATTGGTTTATTAAATTGGCGGAACTACTATCTATCCAAGAAAAACGATCGGTGGTAGGATAATCATTTAAAATACTATAAAAATAATCCATAGGATTACTACTGGTGTTGGTTTTGGCTAAAGCCGGCATTTTCTCAGGCCATAAATAATTGGCCGACATTTCTTCATGAATCCAGGTATTAATATCGGTATTCGTATATTTTTTTGCAGTAGTATTACCTATTTCTGGCAGGTTCGTAACCGTTTTGTTACAAGCCATAGCTCCCATAAATAATAAACCAATAAGTAATCTCTTTAGTTGCATGCAATTATGTTTTACAGGCTAAATTTAAGAAATATAAATGATTCTAGGCTTTAATTATCTTAATTTTGTAATATACAGAAATGCCTCTAGGTTAATAATAAATACAAAACAAGGATGAAAAAAATAATTTATACTTTACTGCTTTTAAACTTCTTTTTTTTAGCGAAAGCGCAAAAACCAAATACGTATACAAAGTCAATTAACGATTGGCATAAAGAACGCATCTCAGATTTAAAAACAGCTGATGGCTGGTTAAATTTAGAAGGACTTTTCTGGTTAGAAAAAGGAACAAATACTTTAGGAAAAAAAGAAGGCAGCGATTGTAGATATAATAATGCCGCATTTCCAGCTGAATTAGGTTCTTTTATTTATGATGGTGATTCTGTTGTTTGGGTAAATCAAAAAAATTATACTATTAAAGTAAATGGCCAATTAGTACTTGGGCAGGCTCCTGTAAAAGTATTTTCTAAAGAAGAGCAAGCTATTACTATGTCCTGGTCGCATTTCACTTGGACTATTATAAAAAGAGAAGATAAAATTGGCGTTAGGTTTAGAAATTTAAAAGCGAAAACTTTAGTGAATTTTAAAGGTATAGAACGATTCCCTATTGATGCTAAATGGCGTGTAAAAGCCAGCATGGTGGCACCTTCGCAAAACTTATTAATGATTACCAATGTAATTGGTCAGACTACTGCAACAAAAACAGCAGGCAAATTAATATTTGTCATTCAAAATAAAGAGTATTCATTAGATGTGATTGATGAAGGAGGTCCTAAATTTTTTATAGTATTTGCCGATGAAACTGCTGGTAAAACTACTTATGGCGCAGGCCGTTTTATTGAAATTGATAAACCCGATGCATTAGGTAATACAGAAATTGATTTCAATATTGCTTATAATCCACCTTGCGCCTTTACAGCATTTGCTACCTGCCCTTTACCTCCGCCACAGAATAGATTAAAACTGTCCATCACAGCAGGTGAAAAAAATTATGGTAATCACTAGTGGGTCCTTTACCTTTGAAAATAGATGACACAAATTCAAACCATATCACCCACCATTGCCATAGTAGGCCTGGGTTATGTAGGCTTACCATTAGCGCTTGCTTTTGCTAAGCAGTATACTGTTATGGGTTTTGATATCAATGAAGCAAGGATAAGAGATTTACAAAATGGTAAGGACCATACTTTAGAATGTACAGAGGCCGAAATCAAAAACGCAAAACATGTGCGCTTCACGAGTTCTCTTAGTGCTATTAAAGAGGCTACTATATTTATTGTAACGGTACCTACTCCGGTTGATGCAGATAAGCGTCCTAATTTACAACTATTAATAGAAGCCACTGCCATGATAGGCTCGGTTTTAAAAAAAGGGGACTTAGTTATTTATGAAAGCACGGTGTATCCAGGTTGCACAGAAGAAGACTGCGTTCCAGTTTTAGAAAAACAAAGTAGTTTAGTTTTTAATAAAGATTTTTATGTTGGGTATTCTCCAGAGAGAATCAATCCGGGTGATAAAGTACATACACTTACTACTATAAAAAAATTAACAGCAGGCTCTACACCAGAGATAGCGAATAAGGTAGATGCACTTTATGCAAGTATTATTAAAGCAGGTACTTTTAAAGTGTCCAGTATTAAAGTGGCGGAGGCTGCTAAGTCTATTGAAAATGCACAACGCGATATTAATATTTCTTTTGTCAATGAGCTAGCACTTATATTTGATAGAATGGGTATTGATACGCATGAGGTATTAGAAGCGGCTGCTACGAAATGGAATTTTTTACCCTTTAAGCCAGGCTTAGTAGGCGGACATTGTATTGGAGTAGACCCTTATTATTTAGCACATAAAGCTACAAGCTTAGGCTATCATCCGCAGGTAATATTATCGGGAAGAAATGTGAATGATCAAATGGGAACATTTGTTACAGAAAAATTAATTCAATTATTAAATGCTACTGGCATTGCCACTAAAGGCGCTAAGGCATTAATACTAGGGGTTAGCTTTAAAGAAAATTGCCCTGACATTAGAAATTCAAAAGCCTTTGAAATACACGCCCAGCTTATAGCTGCGGGTATGGAAGTGGATGCCTTTGACCCTTATGCCAATGCATTAGAAGTGAAGCACAAACATGCCATTGATTTAGTGACTGCCTTGGGAAAATATGATGCAATTATACTTGTGGTAGCCCATGATTTTTTCAAGTCATTAGATTATGCAAGCTTGAAACGCTCAGATAAAACTGTCATTTACGATACCAAGGCCTTCTTGGATAGAAGCGTTGTTACAGCAAGATTATAATTCTTACTCTTTATTACTATTTACTTAAAAAATAACTACCGCACTATTGACGATGTACTATAACCCTACTGAGGGTGATAAGTACGCTTCGCATTTTTGAGCACTTCATTTTTATCTAAGCTCATTTTTTTCACTTGCTGTGCTTGATACATTGCACGTTGGTCGGCATAATGTGCATCCCCTTTATTAGAACTTGCTCCAAAAGTATTCACTGATTCAATAAGGGGCAAACCTCCATCTTTAGGAAAGCGAACAAATTCAATATAGGCATCACCACTATTCATTTTCCTTTGTCCGGCACCATAGGGTTGAGTTTGCACTGCTGCGAGTACATCTGGCATTCCACCTTGTGGCCAGTTCTCATCGCCTCTAACGAGTCTTTGCATTTCACCTAAGCTTACATCTAGTCTATTATAATTTTTCATTAAAAAATCATAAATGTATTGATAGGTAGCAATGGCTTCTTGCATGGTTAATTTATCATCTTTTCTTCCCTCCATTAATTTAGGTATTTCATAATAAGCTAAATTATAAATTAGTGCACCATTACTTTCAGGATTGGTATTGTGGTCCCAAGTCTTTAACGCTTTAATAAGTGGAGACAGTGTTGGGTATTTATTTTCATCTACTAAAAACATAGTATCTGCTGTAAAGCCATAAGGAAATAAAATAGTTGATGGTAATTGACGATCAAATTTGATACGTTTTAAATCGGCGTAAGAAATTTTATCTAGTGGGTCTATTAAGTCCTTGGCACGGCGACTTCTATTATCGTGGTATAATTCATAACCATCTTTAGGGTCAAAGTTTTTTGGATCTAAATTTTCACTTTCTGCAGTGGCTAAAAAAGGAGAATGGTTCATGTTAATTAAATACCCGCTTTTTGGATTGGTATACTGAGGAAACTCGTTTAAAGGTTTAAACTTTGTCCAAAGCGTTGCCCTTGTATTGCCCGGTAGCGTTGAATTCCAGTGGTAGCTGGTATCTGCATTTCGATATGGCATTTTACCACTAGAGATATAAAATATAGTATCGCGTTTATCGGCATACATAATATTAAACATGGCTAAATGGTTCTGCGCTACCGCTATTTTAAATTCAGTAAAATTCGTAGCCCTGTTCATCGCATACCATTGTTGCAAAGCACCTGCATCCATTAAGGCAGGTAAACGCATTGAAAAATATTTCCCTTCTGGGGTTTTAGCAGTTGGTCCGTAAATAGAAGTGTAAGCCATTTTAGAAATAGGAAAAGGGATACCTTTAATACTTAATTTAATTTTTCTTTTTTCAAGAGCAAGCCACTCTCCATCTACTTTATATTGTCCTTTATGTGCTTTGTCGGTTTCTAATTGGTAGATATCTATTTTATCTTGAAAGTTAACAGTATGTGCCCATGCTAAATTAGGGGTAGTGCCATGAAAAATCAAGGGACCACCTGGAAACAAACCTCCTAAAATATTCCAGCCTTCTTCACTTTGTAAATGTGCTTCATAAAAAGCAGTAGCGCCTTCAATGGGTTGATGCGCGTTAATCACCAACATATTTTCACCTGTGGTTGATTTACTTGAATGTACTGCAATGGTATTAGAACCTTCTCCTGTCATGCCTGCTAAATGTGCAATAGAGCCATTCAATATTTTAGGTAAGGACCTGTCTACACCACAAAAAACAGCTACAGAAAAAATAGTAGAGGCTAAATAGTCTTCAATAGTAATGGGAAATACATTTTTGTTTAATACTTTATCGGGATGCGCTTTAGCAAAAGCTTCCAAGCCTGCTAAATAACCTTTTACTAATAAAATTAATTTTGGGTCTAGGCTATTTATTTGAGCAAGTA
>JBEIIN010000121.1:0-4942 GCA_040380795.1 Sediminibacterium sp.
GTCCTGGTTTGATGAGTGGAAATTCTGCCGCAAGTGGTTCTTTTACTTTAATAATCATTTCAGCAATCTCGTATACATCTTTAGCTGTTGCTAAAATTGTCGCACCTGCTTTTATATAAGCCTCATCAGAAAATCCAGATCCAAGACCTGCCTTAGTTTCTACATTTACTGTATGACCTTGTCTTGTAAGTGCATCCACACCTTCTGGTGTTAAACCCACTCTATACTCTTGAATCTTAATTTCTTTAGGAACTCCAATAACCATGATTTTTTGTTTTTATTTCTGTACAAATATCCATTAAAAGAAAATATTCATTTAATAATGATAATATTCAGTAAAATATCTTGTTATTTTGGGTAAATAGCAAAAAATAACGTTATTTACAGCAGTATTTATCCTAAAAACAGAAATTATTTCTCTATGGCACTTGACGCTATTGACCAATCTATCTTACGCATTTTACAAAAGGATGCATTAGCCACATTAAAAGACATCAGTGCGGCCATTAATTTATCACTAAGCCCTACTCATGACCGTATTAAAAGACTAGAAGCAGAGGGCTATATTTTACATTATGTAACCTTGCTGGATAGAAAAAAATTAGACCTTGGTTTAGTGGTACACTGCCAAGTAACTTTAGACAAACAAACCCGTTCCCATTTTTCTGAATTTGAAAAAACCATTTCAAAATTTCCAGAAATTATTGCTTGTAGTTTAGTATCGGGCAGCTTTGACTATTATTTAAAATTAGTGACCAAGGACGTAGAGTCTTACAATAAATTTTATCAGGAACAATTAGCCGTGCTACCCATGGTGGCGCATATTAATAGTTTATTTGTAATGGATGAAATTAAAATAACTACCGAACTTCCCATTTAATATTTAAGTAAAATATATTTATACTTTGAGTAAGTAAAATAAATGAACTAAGTAATTAAATAAAAAGTAAAAATTAACCATGTACAATATAGCTCATTTCAAAGCCAAGGATCATCAAGAAGTATTGGACTTTATGCAAGCGAACCCCTTTGTAACTATTTGTGGGGTGGATGCAGAAGGTTTTCCCGTGGCAACGCAGGTACCCGTTTTATTAAATATAGAGAACGATAAAATTATTATTAGTGGACATGTTATGCGCAAGCAAGAACATACCATTGCCTTTGAAAATAATAATAAAGTATTGGTAATTTTTTCTGGTCCATCGGCCTTTGTTAGTGCGAATTGGTATACAACAAAGAATATGGGAAGCACCTGGAATTACCAGTCGGTGCAAGCAAAAGGAAGTTTAGAAATAAAGGATGAAAAGCATTTATATAATTTATTAGAAAAGCTTACCCTACATTTTGAAAAAGATGCGAATGCGCCTACACAAGTAAAAAACTTATCTGCTGAATACATGGAGCAAAATATGAAGGCCATTTATTCATTCGATATTTTGGTGAGTGACTTACAACATGTTTTTAAATTAAGCCAGAACAGAGATGAGGCTTCTAAAGCGAATATACATGCGGAATTGAGCAAGGGCGATGCAGCTTGCAAGCATATGGCAGCTGCGATGAAAAGACCATAATGAATACAATAAAAATTTTAAGCAATATTTAAATGAGCAATATAAAAAATTTAATCTTCGATTTAGGTAATGTCTTATACGATATTGATTTTAAAAAAATGCATGCCGCTTTTGCTTCAATTGGTATTGAGGGCATTGATAAGTATTTCACTTTAAATAAATCACATAAATTATTTTTAGATTTAGAAATGGGCTTTGTAAATGAACAGGAATTTTATGAAGGGGTAAGAGCCTTGGTGAATTTACCTTTAACCAATGAGCAAATTCAATTTGCTTGGAACGCCTTATTAGTGGGCTTTAGAAAAAATAGCATTGACTGGATCAAGCAAAACAATACTCAGTACAATACTTTTTTATATTCTAATACCAATCAAATTCATCACGACCATTTTATTGCAGAGTTTGAAAACAAACTGGCTGCTTACCCTTTTGTATCTCTTTTTAAGACTCCTTACTATTCTCATGAAATGGGTATGCGTAAACCAGACCCGGCCTCTTTTACTTATATAGTAGAAAAAGAGGGCTTGGCGGCTAGTGAAACCCTATTTATTGACGATAATGAGCCCAATATTATAGCGGCCGCCTCGCTGGGACTTCAAGTACTTCATTTAAAAGAGGGGATGAGGGTGGAAAAGGATATTGATGCCTTTTTGTAAGGGTCGTATACAGACTTATTTTTCGCAATAATACTTTCCTCTAATTTTTGAAAGCTTATTTCTTCGCTCTACTTTTTCTTAACTTCCTCAAATTCAATGTATTCTGCCTCTACTGGGGCTTCTTTGGGGGCGTAGTTTGCCGTAGTATTTTGACTGTTTTGTGCATTTCTTACAGCTTCGGCCTGCTGCTTCTGCATTTGCTCCATATTCTTTCTTACAGACCTCACTCCCTTGGTTACTGGAACCACTACCTGGAATATTACTTTGTACAAAAAGTAAATCAAGAACCCATATAGAATAATCTTCGTCATACTGCAAAAATAAGGGCCTTGCCAATAATTTTGGGATATTTCATCCTGTTTTATTACCTTTGGCATAGAATAGAAGAAAATGTGAAGGGAACGAAATCGTTCCCTTCTTCTTTTTTAAGTATGCAAGCAAACGAGATAATAGCCTTAGTGAATCCAATTTTGGACCAACTTCTCAAAGAGGAGTCTAGTTATTTCTGCGTTTCGGTGAAAGTGAAGCCAACCAACAATATCAAAATATTCTTGGACGGCGACCAAGGCCTGCCTATTGAAAAATGCACTTTTATTAACAGGAAACTATACCGCATTATGGAAGAAGCGGCCTGGTTTCCGGAAGGTGACTTCTCTTTAGAGGTTTCTTCCCCAGGAATAGATGAGCCTTTAGTCTTGAATCGTCAGTATCTCAAGAATATGGGTCGCAAAGTAGAAGTCACTTTTTTGGATGAAACCATTAAAGAAGGCATTTTAAAAGAAGTAACAGAGAAAGACATATTAATAGAATGGACAGAAGGGAAAGGTAAAAAAGCAGCAGTGCAAACTTTATTAATTCCTTTTGATCAAATAAAAACAACAATCGTTCAAGTTCAATTTTAACAAACAAATCATCAAGCAAGTAGCTTGAAAAAAAATTATGTTATGGCAAGTATAAATTTAATTGAAGCCTTTCAGGAGTTTAAAGACGCAGAAAGCATTGACCGTCCTACCATGATGAAAGTGGTGGAAGACGTATTCAAAACCTTATTGAGAAAAAAATACGGTAGTGACGAAAATTTTGATGTTATCGTAAACGCTGAAAAAGGTGACTTGGAAATTATTCGTCGTCGTCAAATTAGAGACGATGATGATGTAGATAATCCTTTAGAAGAAGTTTCTTATTCTGAAGCTATTAAAATCCAACCCGACTATGAAGTAGGAGAGGATTTATTAGAAGAAGTAGACATCTTAGACTTCGGAAGAAGAGCCATACTAGCGGCTAAGCAAACATTGGCTTCTCGTATCAATGACTTGAAGAAAAATGCTTTAGTGAAGAAATATTCTGATAGAATTGGCGATATAATGAATGCTGAAATTTATCAAGTATGGAAAAAAGAAGTATTGTTATTAGACGAAGAAGGCAATGAATTAATTCTTCCAAAGTCGGAGCAAATTCCTCAAGACTTTTTTAAGAAAGGAGAAAATATAAGAGCCGTTATTGCTAGAGTGGATATGAAAAATAATTCACCAGTGATTATCTTATCTAGAACAAGCCCCTTATTCTTAGCAAAATTATTAGAAATAGAAGTACCTGAAATTTTCGATGGTTTAATTACTATTAAGAAAATTGTACGTGAACCAGGTGAGCGTGCGAAAGTAGCAGTGGAGTCTTTCGATGATAGAATTGATCCAGTAGGTGCTTGCGTAGGTATGAAAGGTTCTCGTATTCATGGTATCGTAAGAGAATTGAAAAATGAAAATATTGATGTAATTAATTTCACAACGAATACTCAATTATTAATTCAACGTTCTTTAACACCTTCTAAAATTAGTTACATGAATATTGACGCTGAAAAAATGCACGCTGAAGTGTATTTGAAAGCGGATCAAGTTTCTTTAGCGATTGGACGTAGAGGAGTGAATATTAAATTAGCTTCTGAGTTAACCGGTTATGAATTAGATGTTTACCGTGAAGATGAAGAAATTGTGGATGAATTTGATATTGACTTAGATGAATTTAGCGATGAGATTGAAACATGGATCATTGATGAATTTAAGCGTGTGGGTTGTGATACGGCAAGAAGCATATTGAACCTAGGTGCTGAAGAATTAGAAAAAAGAACAGATTTAGAGAAAGAAACGATTGCAGATGTGCGTCGAATCTTACAAGAAGAGTTTGATAAAGGTGAATAACCTTTGGTTTTTGAAAGTATATTTGTATTAGGCGAATCGTTCCGAAAAATTAGTATTAATTACCGGGGCAAAAAACAACAGAATGTCAGAATTGAAACTACCAAGATTGTTAGCAGCTGCTAAAGAATTCAACATCGGTCAAGATACCTTGATTGAATTCTTAGTGAAAAAAGGTTTTCCTAAAGATGACCTTAAGCCAACAGCTAAATTAACTGAGGATCAGTATTATTCTCTGCAAGCAGAATTTCAAAGCGATAAAGTAGCTAGAGATAAAGCAGACCATGTAGAGCTTCCAAAAAATGCTGTGGCCGATAAAGACAAGGCAAAGAAGCCTGTAGTGGTAGAACCTGAAGCGGTTAAGCCTGCAGCAAAAGCAGCTGAAGAAGATGCGAAAGCATCTGATGCAACAGGAAAAGTTAAAGCCAGCAAGGCTGCAGAAAAAGAAGTAGAAAAACCTACTACAGTTAAAATTGAGGCACCTGAAGTAGAGTCGCCTAAAGTTGTTGACAAAATAGATTTA
>JBEIIN010000122.1:0-4928 GCA_040380795.1 Sediminibacterium sp.
ATATTTATACCTCCTCAGGTGTTTTTTAGGAAGGGCAAAGATAGGATTCCTTTTGAAAATACCAAATTTACTAGAGGTTTTTATCGTCAATCCCCCTACCTTTTAGGGCTCCAGAGATGGCAGAATCCATCACTCTTTCAGCAAAAGGACGGGTTAAGTCGTTCAAAGCCTCGGTTTTCTCCTGAATCAGGTTCTTATCTTCCATGGTTATGGCTAGTTGTAGGGCTTGCATGGCATTGGCGGTGGCGGTCATTTCCTCTTTAGATAATAAGGCCGCATTTTTCATCATAAACTTCTCTGTAACCGATAACATTTGTTCCGCCTCGGTGCTGGCTTCCACGAGTGCTCTTGTTGCTATATCTTCTTTGGCATGGGTTAAACTTTCAAGTAATCTTTGTTCTACTTCCTCATCGGTTAATCCGTATTGAGGTTTAATATCTATACTTTGTGAAACACCACTTCTTAATTCTTTCGCACTTACTTGTAAAATACCATCGGCATTAATTAAAAAACTTACTTCTACTTTAGGAAGACCTGCTGGCATGGAAGGAATACCTGATAAAGTAAAAGCACCTAATTGTCGATTGTCTTTTACTAAATCTCTTTCGCCTTGATACACAGAAATATTCATTCCACTTTGTGCATCTTTTTGAGTGGTGTATTGTCTTGAAGTTTTCGTAGGAATTTTTGAATTGCGTGGAAGAAGTACATCCATTAAACCACCCATGGTTTCAATACCTAAACTTAATGGTGTAATATCTAATAACAACATGTTCTGATTATTTCCAGATAATATATCGGCTTGCACGGCAGCGCCTAAGGCTACTACTTCATCTGGATTCACTGAATCATTTACTGCTTGATTAAAAAAAGTAGACACTGTTTTTTTTA
The DNA here is from genome assembly GCA_040380795.1 of Sediminibacterium sp. GTDB lineage: Bacteria > Bacteroidota > Bacteroidia > Chitinophagales > Chitinophagaceae > Sediminibacterium. The sequence continues at coordinate 892 of JBEIIN010000122.1, forward strand.
CGAGTGGCACTCTTGTACTTCCCCCTACCATTAATACGGTATTGATATCTTTTATGTCAAGTGCTGCATCTTTCATAGCCAACCTAGAAAGCTCAATTGTTTTTTGAACTATTGGTTCAATTAAATTTTCAAATACTTCTTTAGTAATGGAAATTTTTTCTCCTGCAAATATTGTTTCAAAAAAATCAGCATTCGATAAAGCAATTTTCGCTTGCTCTGCACAAAGTCTTAATTCTTGCTTTAAATTTTTATGGTCTTCTAAATTATCAACCCCCATTTGCTTCATCCAATACTCAATAATGGCGCGGTCTAAATCGTCTCCTCCTAAATAGGTATCACCATTGGTGCTAAGGACTTCAAAAATACCATTCGAAATTTTTAAAATAGAAATATCAAAAGTACCTCCACCTAAATCATAAACAGCAATGGTTTTCTCTTCTGTAGGATCCAAACCTAAGCCATAAGCCAAACTAGCAGCAGTAGGCTCATTAATAATTCTTAGTACATCTAGCCCTGCTAATTTTCCTGCATCACGTGTGGCTTGTCTTTGTGTATCATTAAAATAAGCAGGCACGGTAATCACTGCCTTGGTCACAGGTGTTTTTAAAATATGTTCTGCACGCTTTTTTAATTCAACCAATATATAAGAAGATAAATCAACGGGAGAATAAAAAGTAGAACCTACTTGTACTTTCACTAAACTATCTCTATTGTCATCAATAATTTTGTAGGCAAAAAAATCTTGGTGCGCCCGAATGTCTTTATAACTTTTTCCCATTAAACGCTTCGCACTAAAAATAGTGTTCGCAGGATCAGATTCTAAATAAGGTTTTGCATTCGCTCCTACTTCTGCATTTCCATAGGCATCAAAATGCACCACACTAGGCACAATACTACTGCCATCAAATTCTTTAAGTGCAGTGGGCAATTTTGTTTCAGGATGAATAATGGCCACTAAACTATTGGTAGTACCCAAGTCAATGCCTACTATAATTTCGGCTTGTTGTAAACTACCCGTAGCAATATTAATACCAATCTTAGCCATTTAAAAAATTTTACAAATGTACAATGCTAGCTTGTTTATACCTTATGATTTGAGGAAAGATTTGCAACCGAACTAATACCCCTTCAATTTATAGAACCTGCTTTGCTGCGTAAATTAATTTCGTTTTTGAAAAGGTATCATGAAAAGGCTGTCCATTCCAAGCCAGTCCAAACATGGAAATAATGGTGCAGTGAATGGTGGTTCTTAGAAAGATTTGAAAAATATTGGGCCTGCCCCCTTTTTCATTCACCACTTTTGTGCCCGTAAACCATTTTGCAGGGGTGCGCAGAAAGATAAACTCAAATAAAAATATATACACCCACATTGTCGCAAAAAAGAAGGGGCCAAAACGAATGGGTGTAAAGTCCCAATACATTACATAGAAATTCCACCATCCATAGACTAAATAAGCAAGAATGGAGACACTTATAGTATCTACTAAAAAGTGTAAAATTCTGGTTCCGTCACCAATTGTGGGAGTTGTTGGGTTCATGATGCGAAATTATTGCATTTTAGTAGTTATTTTTGCCTAAAGTATCTAGAATATGACTTTAATACAAGAACTACGTTGGAGAGGTATGATCCAAGATATTATGCCAGGCACAGAAGAACTGTTTGAAAAAGAACAAGTTTCTGGTTATATCGGCTTTGATCCCACTTCGGATAGTTTACATATTGGTAGTTTAGTGCCTATTTTATTATTAGTCCATTTACAAAGAGCGGGGCACAAGCCTGTCGCCTTAGTAGGTGGCGCAACGGGCATGGTGGGCGACCCTAGTGGAAAAAGTGAAGAGCGTAATTTATTAAGCGAAGAAATATTACAATTTAATTTAGCAGGTGTTCAAAAACAATTGGCGCATTTTTTAAACTTTGATCCTAGCCTTCCAAATGCCGCTGAAATGGTGAACAACTATGATTGGTTCAAGAACTTTAATTTCTTAGATTTTATAAGAGATGTGGGTAAGCATATTACCGTGAACTATATGATGGCCAAGGATAGTGTGAAAAAAAGAATTGAAGGCGATACCGGCATGAGTTTTACTGAATTCACTTACCAATTAGTGCAGGGTTATGATTTTTACTGGTTGTATAAAAATAAAAATTGTAAAGTACAAATGGGTGGCAGTGACCAGTGGGGTAATATTACCACAGGCACTGAATTAGTTCGACGCAAAATGGGTGGTGAGGCTTTTGCTTTTACTTGCCCTTTAATTACAAAGGCCGATGGTGGCAAGTTTGGTAAAACAGAAAAAGGAAATATTTGGTTAGATGCCAACAAAACTTCTCCTTATCAGTTTTATCAGTTCTGGTTAAATGCCAGTGATGAAGATGCGAAAAAATGGATTAAGATATTTACACTACTTTCCTTTGAAACCATTGATAAACTCATTGCAGACCACGAACTAGCACCACAAGAAAGAATTTTACAAAAAAACTTAGCTGCTGAATTAACAAAATTAGTACATAGCGAAGAAGATTTAAATTTTGCTATTCGTGCTACTGAAATTTTATTTGGCAACGCTACTACTGAAGTATTAAAATCTTTAAATGAAGCACAGTTATTACAAGTAATGGAAGGCGTGCCTACCGTGAATCTAACACTCGCGCAACTTACAGAAGGCTATGACTTAGTAAGCTTGCTGGCCGATACTCAAATATTCCCAAGCAAGGGGGAAGCCCGTAAAATGTGGCAGAGCGGCGGCATTAGCATTAATAAAGAAAAAATAGGCGCCGATTTTACGACTGTTACCAAGACTCAACTATTACAAGGAAAATACATTTTATTACAAAAAGGAAAGAAGAATTATTATTTAGTGATTGCGGTTTAATAGTTTAAATACTTTTTAATTTCTTGACCATACCTCATAAAAAAAGCAGCAAATTTACACTTGCTGCTTTTTTATTAGTCATTTTTTAGCTTATTTATTTTATTTCAAGGCTTTCCACATCTCTTCTGCTACTAATTCATTTCCTTTTGCATTCAAATGCACTCCATCGTTGGTTAATATACCTCTGTCCTTATTTTCTGGATTATGCGCTACACTATACTCATGAAAAATAGATCTTAAATCAACCAACCCTAGGCCATTCTCTTTTACATATTTTCTCATCCAACTACTATAAGCATTTAAATCGCCATCTTGCGAATTAGAAAAATCATTTTTTTCACCAATAGCAGCCGGTGTTACTACTATTACTTTTGCACCTGTGGCTTGAATTTTTTTCACTACTGCATCATAAAAACGGCCAAATTTATCAAAATCGGTTCCTGTATTAGAACTTGATTTATGCCATACATCATTCACTCCTACCCAAATTACCACAACATCGGGCTTCTTTTCAAGCACATCTTTTTCTATTCTTAAGTACAAATCATAAATTTTATTTCCACTTATACCTGCCCCATTTAATTCAAATTTATCAGCAGCGCCATTTGCTGTAATCATATTTTGTAAAACATCTATATATCCCCCTTTATTTACAGCAGCTTCAGTAATAGAATCGCCAAAAAAGACCACTTTCTTTTTCTTTTCCCCTCTAAATGACATCAAAAATAAACAAGCAAAAAATGCGCTTAAAACTGTTAATTTAATTCCCATAAAATTCAATTTTTGGTTTAAAAATGTATTTGAACGCTTAAGTTAAGCCAATTTCATAATAATGGCTTGAAAAGGCATTATTATTTGGTAAATTTTACGCCGAACCCTATTTTTGCAGTCCATTCTAAGAATGGCATAGGATTGCCTGATAGTATAATGGTAGTACGACTGTTTTTGGTGCAGTTTGTCTTGGTTCGAATCCAGGTCGGGCAACCAAATTTACTTAACAACTCATTGATTTTCAATGGGTTGTTTTGTTTTGGAACCTGTTCAAATCGTTTTTTACCCCAAATCTTACCCCAAAACATGTGTTTTTCAATGTTTATTACAATATTTTGAAAAATATATTGGTACTGGATTTGAAAGAAATTAGTTATTGAAAGATAGTTTTA
>JBEIIN010000123.1:0-4864 GCA_040380795.1 Sediminibacterium sp.
CCAGGTCAAGCAGATGCTTATGAGGTTAAACCGCCTAAGCAAGTGGTTAAATTAACGGTTGATGGAAAATCAATTGAACTTCCTGTATTAATTATTCCAGGCACACATCCGCAAACAGTGGGTATTGCAGTGGGATATGGTCGTGCAGAAGCAATAGGTAAATCGGTAATTGGTACTGGTAAAAACGCCTATCCTTTAGCAAGCATTGAAAATGGATTGGTACAATTTGCTTCTAGCAATGTTACATTAACTGCAACAGGTGAAACTTATCCTGTGGCATTAACACAAACACATTTCCGTTACGATACAGCACAAGGCAATCGTACTGAAGTAATGAAAGAAATTACTTTAGCTGAATATATTAAGCATCCAACAGAAATTTTAGAAGAGCGTGAAGCAGAATTGAAACCTTATGGTGGATTAGAAAACTATGAAGCGCAAGGAACTATTTATCCAGTGTACGCTCGTCCAGGTATTAAGTGGGGCATGAGTGTAGATTTAAATAGTTGTAATGGTTGTGGTGCTTGCGTGGTAGCATGTAATGCAGAGAACAACGTTGCAGTAGTTGGTAAACCAGAAGTTTTACGTGGTCATGAAATGCATTGGTTACGTATCGATAAATATTTTAGTGGTGATATGGATAATCCTAAAGTGGTATTCCAACCATTAATGTGTCAACATTGCGATAATGCTCCTTGTGAGAACGTTTGTCCAGTGGCTGCCACCAACCATAGCTCTGAAGGTTTAAACCAAATGACTTATAACCGTTGTATTGGTACTCGTTATTGCGCGAACAACTGTCCTTTCAAAGTGCGTCGCTTTAACTGGGCCGATTATTCTGGAGCAGATAGCTTCCCAGACAATCAAAGAGAAGTATTGAACGATGTAGTATTAGATATGAACGACGACTTAACAAGAATGGTATTAAACCCTGATGTGACTGTTCGTTCTCGTGGTGTGATTGAAAAATGTTCTTTCTGCGTTCAACGTTTACAAGCTGCTAAATTAGATGCGAAAAAAGAATCTCGTCCAATGGTAGACTCAGATGTGAAAGTGGCTTGCCAACAATCATGTCCTACTAATGCGATCAACTTTGGTAATGCGAATGATAAACATAGCGCAATTACTAAAGTACGCGTTGAGAATCCAAATCGTCAGTTTTATGTATTAGAGCAATTACACGTTTTACCGAATGTGACTTATTTAGCCAAAGTAAGAAACTCTGAGGAGGAAGAAGAACATGCTGAAGCAGCTCATGATACAAAAGCAGCACATGATACTAAAGCGGAACATAAAACAGAAGCAGCTCATTAATAATAAATAGAGATTAAAAAATTAGAAATAGTAAAAGATGCATATTAAATACGAATCACAGTTGCGCGAACCATTGGTATATGGTGAGAAAAATTTTCACCAAGTTACCGAGGATATCTTGCGCCCTATTGAAGTGAAGCCATCTCGTTTATGGTACATTGGTTTTTTCATTGCTGTTACTCTATTATTATTTGGAGTATATAGTTTATATCGTGAGGTAACTTACGGTATTGGCCAGTGGAACTTAAATAAAACAATTGGTTGGGGTTGGGATATTACCAACTTCGTATGGTGGGTAGGTATTGGTCATGCGGGTACTTTAATTTCCGCTGTATTATTATTATTCCGTCAAGGTTGGAGAACAGGAGTGAACCGTGCTGCTGAGGCGATGACTATTTTCGCCGTTATGTGTGCTGGTCAATTCCCTATCTTCCACATGGGTCGTGTTTGGTTAGCGTTTTTCATTTTGCCTTATCCTAACTCACGTGGTCCATTATGGGTGAACTTTAACTCACCTTTATTATGGGATGTATTTGCCATCTCTACCTATTTTACTGTTTCATTATTATTCTGGTACTCTGGTTTATTACCCGATCTAGCTACTGTGCGTGATCGTGCTTTTACTAAACTCAGACAAAAATTATACGGTATTGCTGCATTTGGTTGGACAGGTTCTACTAAACATTGGCAACGTCACGAGAGTTTATCTTTAGTATTAGCGGGTTTAAGTACACCCTTAGTATTGTCGGTACACACTATTGTATCTTTTGACTTCGCTACATCAGTAATACCAGGTTGGCATACTACTATCTTCCCTCCTTACTTCGTAGCAGGTGCCATTTTCTCTGGCTTTGCGATGGTACAATCTTTATTAATTATAGTACGTAAGGTTTTCGGATTAACCGACTATATCACCATTGGACACATTGACTTAATGAATAAAGTAATTGTACTTACAGGATCTATTGTAGGTATTGCTTACTTAACAGAATTATTTATGGGTTGGTATTCTCAAAATAAATATGAAGGATATACATTTTGGTATAGCCGTGCTTATTTATTTAGCCCTTATGGTTGGAGCTATTGGGGTATGATGACATGTAACGTGTTGTCTCCACAAATTTTCTGGTCTAGAAAAATGAGAAGAAATGTTTTCGTTACCTTCTTCATGAGCATCATTGTAAATATTGGTATGTGGTTTGAGCGTTTTGTAATTATTGTTACTTCTTTATACCGTGACTATTTACCTTCTAGCTGGTCTGTTTACTATAGCCCTTCTATTTGGGAAGTAGGTTTCTACTTAGGAACCTTCGGTCTATTCTTTACATGCTTCTTCTTATTCGCTAAATATTTCCCTGTTATTGCGGTAGCAGAGATTAAATATGTATTGAAAAGAAGTGGAGAATCTTTCAAACCTGAGTTTGAGAAATTGGAAGCACAACCCTTGGATAAATTTGTTCACGATAATGCGCATGCACATTAATTATAATATCGATTAAGAAAAAAATTATGGCACAAAAGAAATTTGTAGTTGGTTGTTTTGATGAAGAAAAAGTTTTATTCCCTGCGGTAAAGCAAGTGCGTACTGCTGGTTATAAAATCAAGGACGTATACACACCCTTCGCTGTGCATGGTTTAGACCACGCATTGGGTATGCGCGAAACAAGCTTACACACTGCTGGATTTATCTATGGTATTACAGGTACCGCTACTGCTGTAAGTACCATCAGTTGGATTTTCACAAAAGACTGGCCTTTGAATATTGGAGGTAAACCCCATTTTGCTTTACCAGCCTGGGTGCCTATTATATTTGAGTTAACTGTTTTATTTGCAGCCGTGGGTATGGTGATGACTTTTTGCTGGTTATGTCAATTAGCACCAGGTGTGAAGAAACATCATTTTCATAAGCGCGCTACTGACGATTTATTTGTAATGGTTATTGAGTGCACTGATAAAACTAATACGGATGATTTATTAGCCTTCTTAAAATCAAATGGCGCTATTGAAACGGATGTTCAAGTAGCAGAAGAGGAGTGGTGGTTTGGTACTTATGGTGAACAGGATGATTTATATAACAACAAACAAGTAGCCCTTTAAGCACTATAAATAATTAGAGAACGAAATAATTAGATCAAGTATAATCTAACCAGAACGATGAATAAAAATAACATTAATAAGAATCTGCTTTTAACTATTGCTATAGTAGCTATTACCATGGTAAGCTGTGATGAAGTGAAGCGCAAACCTGGTACTGTCTATATGCCCGATATGGCCTATAGCCGTGCCATTGAATCTTACACCGATTTAGCTTACTTAAAAGACCAAGGTATTCATTTTGATGCAAAGCCAGTGGTTGGAACAATAGCGCGTGGTAAGGAAATGCCTTTCCCTTATGCAATAGATAAACCAGGAGATACAACGAATTACAATGCTTCTAAATTAGTACCGAATCCAATTGATTCTTTAGTGGGAAGAGATATTGCAGAAGCAGAGCGTTTGTATTTAGTGAATTGTGGAATTTGTCATGGCACTAAATTAGATGGTAATGGTCCTTTATATAAAGATGGCAATGGTCCTTATGCTGCAAAACCTGCTGCATTAGTAGGTGATGCTAAATATGAGAACATGCCAGCCGGTCAAATGTTTTATTCTGTGGCTTACGGAAAAAACTTGATGGGTTCATATGCGTCTCAATTAAGCAAGCGTCAACGTTGGATGATTATAAAATATATTAAGAATAAACAAAAGAAGTAAGATGGCATCTATTAAAGAGCAATTCGAAATTCCTGGTAAACTTAAAACATGGTCTTATGCATTAATAGGCATAGGCGCCGCTGCTTTATTATACGGGATGTTTACCAAAGGATTTAGTGCAGACGAACACGAGCAAGTACATTTTTGGGGAACCTTAATGTACAATACTATTTTTTGGACTTTAGTAACCAATGCTGCAATGTTCTTTATATGTTTTAATACTATGGCACAAGCTGCTTGGATCCAATCTTTTAGAAGAATTGCAGAAGCCATTTCTACCTTAGTACCCATTTTTGGCGGTATCACATTATTAGTATTATTCTATGTTATATTAAGTCACAATCATCATATCTATCATTGGTTAGATGCCGAAGCAGTGGCCAAGGATCCTATCTTAAAAGGTAAAGTGGGTTTCTTGAATCCTACTTTCTTTATTATTTGGACTTCACTTACTATTATATTATGGAGTTATTTTGGATATAGAATGCGTCAAATTAGTTTAGAAGCAGATATTGCTCCAATGGATCATGAAACTGCGCATAAATTTAATATTAGAAGTATGACCCGCTCAGGATTTTTCTTAGTGTGGTTTGGTTTAACAGTAGCTTCTACTATTCCTTGGTTATGGTTAATGAGCCTTGACGCGCATTGGTATTCTACTATGTATAGCTGGTATACTTTCGCAAGTTCATTTGTGGCAGGTATGGCCTTAATTGCTTTATGGTTAGTATACATGAAAAACAAAGGCTATATGGAATTATCAAACAGTGAGCACTTACATGATGTAGGTAAATTC
>JBEIIN010000124.1:0-4848 GCA_040380795.1 Sediminibacterium sp.
AATTCGGCATCGCAAAATTAGATATTTCATAATGCTCAAACCCTGCGGCGCTTAATGCATTTACAATAATTTCAAATTGCCTTGCTTGCTTTGCGCTATCAATGGCTTCTATTTCTTTTTTAGCAATCATTGAATGTAAAGCTGTTTTTTCTTCCACTGTCAAAGCATAACAAGAAATATGGTTTATATTATACCGAATGAGCGTTTCAATATCGGCTATCAATTCTTCATCGCTTAAATGAGGTGTGCCATAAATTAAATCGGCACTGATGTCTTTAAAGCCAGCAGCCTGCACCATTTTTATGGTGGTATGCGATTGTTCCACAGTATGTGCTCTATTCATCCATGCAAGGGAGGCTGCTTGAAAACTTTGAATACCTATGCTAAGTCTATTCACGCCTAAGGCTAGCCAATCGGAAGCAAGCTGCTCATTGATATCATCAGGATTGGCCTCAATGGTAAATTCAAAATGAGGGGCCAAATCAAAATTTGCTTGAATGGCTTCTATAATCATTGCTAATTCCTGTTTCTTTAATAAAGAGGGGGTGCCTCCACCAAAGTAGAGCGTTTCAATGGGCCCCTTCAAGTAATTTTTTTGCATGGCAATTTCTGCAACAAGGGCAGTTGTAAATTCTTGAATGTACTGGGTTTGAGTAGAGAAATGGAAATTGCAATAATGGCAAGCTTTTTTGCAAAAAGGAATATGAATATAGATGCCTGCCATAGGGAACGTTGTCTAACAAAGCTAGTTATTAGTTACTAATTATGCATCAGGATACTTATTTTTGCAGTAGATGATTTTAAATCTCCATAAAGCTTTTTTTATACTAGGGTGTATATTTCTAGGTGCTATGCTACCTCTACATACCTATGCTCAAAAGCCCACTACTTTATCAGTCAAAGATACCAGTGAATTAGTCGCGGACTCCTTGGTTAAAAAGGATACTTTAATGATAAAACATATTCCCGTGTTACCCAGCACCTATCAAAAAGCAGATGCTTGGTTTATGCAAATACAGTTAGCTACTAAAGGAGATACAGTACTCAATAATATAAAAACGTATAAAGAGTATTATAGTAATAAAAAAAATGCCTTTAAATTATATGATCAAACTTCAGTAAATAGTAGGAATGCTCAAATTATTTATAAAATTGAACAGCGTTATGCGGTTTCAGATAAAGACTGGTTATTTTATTTAATTGTGGGTATTATATTTATTTATGGTTTTGTAAATAATATGTATCCGCAGTATTTTCAAAAATTATTTAGTCAGTTTAGCCAGTCCTCCATGCGCATGATGCAAAATAGAGAACAGCTATTAAATAATAGTGTTGCTTCTTTATTATTGAACCTCTGTTTTATTTTAAGTTTTTCTTTAATGGTATCCTTGCTTATATATAATAGACATTTATTGCCTATTTCTTTTTGGCTCGTTTATTTTTATTTATGTCTTTTTTTTACAAGCCTATACCTTGGAAAATATATCTGTTTAGAAATAGCGGGTGCTATATTTAGTACGAAAGAATTAGTAAAGACCTATGTTTTCGTGGTGTTTATGATTAATAAGGTACTAGGCATATTGCTCTTGCCCTTTATTCTTATTTTAGCATTCGCAAAGCCTATTTATTTTCCAGCGGCTATTATAGGGGCTGGAGGCCTCTCAGTGTTGCTTTTCCTATATCGTTACTTGTTCTCACTAACCTCAGTTAGAAACAAATTACATATATCCTCCTTTCATTTTTTTCTTTACCTTTGTGCATTCGAAATACTGCCTATTTTAATCTTGTATAAACTGGTGGTGCAGTATTTTGGTGGAACGTATTAAAAGTTGAATTATAAAAAATGGCTATTAAAAAAATACTTATTTCGCAAGCACGTCCAGAAAGCGAAAAATCGCCTTATTTTGATTTGGAAAAAAAGCATAAGGTAGCGCTTCATTTTCATCCCTTGATTCAGTTAGTGCCTATTGCTGCAAAAGACTTCAGAAAAAACAAAATAGACATTGCAGTTTTCACCGCTGTTGTTTTTACCAGCAAACATGCTATTGACCATTTTTTTAGAACCTGCGATGAATTAAAAGTTAGCATCAATCAGGATACAAAATATTTTTGTATTACGGAATCGGTAGCGCTTTATTTACAGAAGTTTATTATGTATCGCAAACGCAAGGTGTTTTTTGGTGCAGATGGAACGAATAAAAAATTATTCGATGTTTTAAATAAGCATAAGGGGAATGAAAACTTCTTATATGTATGTAGTGAAAACCAACAAGACAATGAAATTGTAAATTGGTTAAAAGACCATGAATGCAAATTCGATTTGGGTTATATGTACAGAACCGAATTTAGCGATGTTAAAAAAGTATTTGATGAACATAGTTTTGATATAATATGCTTATTCACTCCAAGCGGTTTAAAAAGCTTATACCAAAACATGCCTAAATTTAAACAAAATGGCACCGCCATTGGTGCATTTGGTTCTAGTACTTGCAAGGCAGTGGAAGAAGCAGGACTTCAATTACATATCAAAGTGCCTAGTCCTCAAACACCAAGTATGATTGCTGGCTTGGAACAATTTCTTTCCTCTAATAGTAAAAAGAAATAAATAAATTGCATTCAAATGAATGCAAATCCTAAGCACACCAATAGTCTTATACACGAGACCAGCCCTTATTTATTGCAACACGCACATAATCCAGTACTCTGGGAACCCTGGTCTGAAAACGCGTTGGCCTTAGCCAAAGAAAAAAATCAACCCATTTTATTAAGTATTGGCTATGCAGCCTGTCATTGGTGTCATGTGATGGAGCGAGAAAGTTTTGAAGACGAGTCGGTGGCTGCCTTTATGAATGCGCATTTTATTTGCATTAAAGTAGATAGAGAAGAACGCCCCGATATTGATCATATTTATATGGACGCCTTACAAGCCATGACAGGTTCAGGTGGTTGGCCCTTAAATATTTTTTTATTACCTGATGGAAAACCATTTTACGGAGGCACTTATTTTCCACCTAAAGCCATGCCGCAAAGAGCTTCTTGGATGGATGTGTTACAAGGGGTTAAAAATGCATTTGAAAATAATTATGATAAGTTGGTAGAACAAGCCAATGAATTGACCAATCATATTGTAAGAAATGTTGTTGTACCTGTGAACTCGTCTAGTAGCATTGGTACAGGCGAAAATGCTACTAACGGTATAGAGAATAATGAAGAACCACTTGCTACTAAAGAAGAAATTGAAATCATCGCTGGGCGTATTTTACAACAGGCCGATACCCAGTGGGGTGGATTTGGCAATGCACCTAAGTTTCCACAAACATTTGTATTACAAATGCTTTTTAGAAATTATTATTTGAATAAACAGGAAGCTTCACTTGTACATGCCATTCGTTCTATTGATAAAATGATACAAGGGGGTATTTATGATCATTTAGCAGGAGGTTTTGCAAGATACAGTACCGATGCGCAGTGGCAGGCCCCTCACTTTGAAAAAATGTTATACGATAATGCTTTACTTATTACTGTAATTTCTGAAGCCTATCAAATCACGCAAAAGCAGTCTTATAAAAAAGTAATCGATCAAACTATTCATTTTCTGCATACAGAATTATGTAATGAGCAAGGTGCCTACTATGCAGCGCTGGATGCGGATAGTGAAGGCGTTGAAGGAAAATTTTATACTTGGTCTTATGCAGAAATTAAAACTTTATTAGACGATTCTATTTTTGAAGACTTTTGTAAATATTATCAAATAACTGAAGCGGGTAATTGGGAGCATACAAATATTTTATGGACTTTAGAGGCAATGGAGCTAGGCATGCAAGATGGTTTTGAAAAAGCAAGACAAATACTCTTGCAAGCAAGAGCAAAAAAAATAAGACCAGCGCTTGATTATAAAATTATTTTAGCTTGGAACAATTTAATGATTATAGGACTTTGTAAAGCTTATGAAGCCTTAGGTAATAATGCTTATAAGCAAAAGGCTATCGATACTATGAATTGGATAGAGCAAAATATGTGGAATGAAAAAGAAAATTATTTTTATCACACAAATACCAAGGGGGTCAATAAATCTTTTGCATTTTTAGATGATTATGCAAGTTTAATTCAAGCTTATATTCATTTGCAAGAAATTACGGGCGATGTTGCTTATTTAGAAAAAGCAAAAAATTGGATGGACTATGTGCAAGCGCATTTTATTGCAGAAGACAAACTTTTTTATTATTTCACACCATACTATCAAAAAGACATCATTGTCAGAAAAAAAGAAACCTATGATGGGGCTCAACCAAGTGGCAATTCGATGATATGTTTGAGCTTATATTATTTGGGCACCTTGTTTGAAAACGATCAGTGGACCAGTCAGGCGGAGCAAATGATCAGGTCTATGCGTAAACTTCTATTGCAATACCCATCGGCCTATAGCTATTGGGCTCAATGTTTTTCGATTATGGCCGAAGGTTACCAGTCTTTGGTGGCGGTGGGTCCGACAGTCAGAACCGATATTGAAAGCTTAGTTTCTATGTTTTTACCTCAGAAAATGCTTCTTTTCATACCGAAAAATTTCTCTAGTATACCCATGTCATTATCAAAGGAAAAAATTGATAATCAATACTTTATATGTAAGAATAAAACATGCTATCCGCCAGTATCTAGTCTTAGCGAATTTTTAGCAAAAATCTAACAACTAATGTTTTATATTGCAGTTCCAATTTATGCAGTGAAAATCAATACTTTCTGCTAAAAAAAAGCCCCCACCTTTTTTTGTTAAAAATGAAATTTAATTGAAAAAAAATCGTTCTTTAGGGGGATAAGAAACGGTAAAACAAAAATATGATTACAAGATTG
>JBEIIN010000125.1:0-4832 GCA_040380795.1 Sediminibacterium sp.
ATCCAGCAAAAGGAGGAATACCAGCAATAGCCAAACATGCAATTAAAAAGGCGCCGTGTGTGATGGGCATCAATTTTCTTAATCCACCCATGTCCTTCATTTCATTGCTATGCACCATATGTATTACTGAGCCTGCCCCTAAGAACAATAAACTTTTAAAGAAGGCATGCGTAAATAAATGAAACATTGAAGCCATATAACCTAATCCAGCTTCACCACCATTTTTTGAAATACCTAAGGCAAACATCATGTATCCAATTTGCGACATAGTAGAATAAGCGAGTACTCTTTTAATATCGGTTTGTGTACATGCAATAATGGCCGCCAATAAGGCTGAAAAAGCACCTACATAAGTGACAATGGTTAAGGCCGCTTCATCCATGGAGAAGATGGGGAATAATCTTGCCACTAAATACACACCCGCTACTACCATGGTTGCAGCGTGGATTAATGCCGATACTGGAGTAGGGCCTTCCATGGCATCGGGCAACCAAATATGCAAAGGAAACATAGCCGACTTTCCTGCACCACCCATAAATATTAATGTGAGTCCCCAAGTAAGCATACTTGCACCTAAAAAGCTAGCACTGGTTATGCTTAAATATTCAGGAGACTGAGCCGATGTTAATTTTTCTATCAATAAACCAATATCTAAAGTGCCTCCGTAAAAGCCCATAATCAAAATGCCTATTAAAAATCCTAAATCGGCAAAGCGTGTTACAATAAATGCTTTTTTAGATGCCGCTACAGCAGAGGGCTTATTAAAGTAGTAACCAATTAATAAGAAACTAGATACACCTACTAACTCCCAGAACATATACACTTGGAAAATATTAACAGATAATATTAAACCCAACATAGAGAAGGTAAATAAAGACAAGAAAGCATAATAAGTAGCAAATCGCTCTTCGCCCTTCATATAACCTAAACTAAATACATGCACCATTAAAGAAACAGAAGTCACTACAATAAGCATCATCACAGAAATGGGGTCAACTATTACACCCATATCAATAGAGACATTGGGGCTAAACTCTAGCCAAGTATATTTTAAAGCAATAATTTTTTGGTAAATGCCATCTACTTTTCCGTCTACAAAAAAGTATTGCTTTGCAGCTACAAAAGAAAGAATCGTAGAGGTAAGCAAAGAAGCAGTAGAAATAATACCACCGGTTTTAGCAAAGTATTTGCGTCCGAATAAACCTAATACTACAAAAGTAGCTAGAGGTAATAAAGGAATCCAAAGTATATATAAGTAGTTTGACATAATTAAAATTTCATTTCTGTTGCATCGTCTACATCAATAGATTGATGACTGCGATATAAATTAATGATAATGGCAATGGCCACTGCGGCTTCCGCTGCTGCAATGGTGATGATAAATAAAGAAAAGAATAAACCGTCTAGTTTATCTGGAAATAAGTATTTATTAAAAGCCACAAAATTAATATTCACGCTATTGAGCATAAGTTCAATAGACATTAACATAGTAATTAAGTTCCTTCTTGTAAATAAGCCATACATGCCTATAAAAAATAGGGTAGTGCTTAGAAAAAGTATATGGGTTAAGGGTACTTCGTTCATAGTATTAATCCTCCTTTTTGTTTAGGTGAACAATATCAGCACTTGTAGGCTTCATCGCAATTACAATACAGCCCACCATGGCAGCTAATAATAGCATACTCACTACTTCAAAAGGTAAAATGAAACCAAACGCTGTAGTGCTAAGCATTTGTGTGCCAATTTCACTTACACTTGAATTAAAAGGCTGTGATGATAAAGTATTGAATCCGTAATGATTGATTAAATTAAAAGTAAAGGCTATTCCTAATAAAGCAGCCAATGCTGAAAAGATAATTTTACTTGTGGCAGGCTTAGCCATTTCCTTGCCCGATTGTTGGGTTAAGAAAATAGAGAAGATAATTAAAACTACAATTCCTCCTACATACACTACAATTTGAATGGCTGCAATAAATTCTACCTGCATCCAAAAATAAAGTGCTGCAATACCCACTAAAGAAAATAACAACCAAATGGCTGATCGAAATATTTTAAGTGATGTTACGGCTAGTAATGCTGACCCCAGTATGAGTGTAGCAATGGCGTAAAATATGATGGCTGATGTATTCATTATTCTATTCCCTCCCTTATTTTAGATCCTGGTTGATTTAATACCTTGGTTAATTTAGTTCTATCAAAAACACTGTGTTCAAAATTAGGCGCCATTTTAATGGCATCACTTGGGCAGGCTACGATGCATAAATTACACATGGTACATAGCTCTAATCTGTATACTAAAGCGTCAATGGCTTTTTTCTTTTTGCCTTCTGGTGAAACTTCAAACTTGGTCACTACTTTAATAGTTCCATTCGGGC
Organism: Sediminibacterium sp.; assembly: GCA_040380795.1. GTDB lineage: Bacteria > Bacteroidota > Bacteroidia > Chitinophagales > Chitinophagaceae > Sediminibacterium. The sequence goes on from JBEIIN010000125.1 coordinate 2,376, forward strand.
AGGCTAATTCACAAGCAGTGCAACCTGTGCAGGTATGCTCATTGTTTGCATCATGTGGCATGACTACTTCACCCTTGAACCTTTCTGATAATAATAAGGTAGCACGGTTATCGGGGTACTGCTCTGTAATAATTTCTTTAGGATGCGTAAAGTAATAACCTGTCTTACGCATTCCTTTTAACAAAGAACTTACGCCGTTTGCAACATCTGATAAATATTCTTTCAAAAACATTTTCTAAATCATTTAAATTAAAAATGCCAACCTAGTATAGCAATAATGGCTACTAATAAAAGGTTAAACAAGCTTATAGGTAATAAATATTTCCATTCTAAATTCAATAATTGATCTACGCGTAGTCTTGGGAATGTCCATCTAAACCACATAATTAAAAAGATAAGGAAGAAGGTTTTTCCCATAAACCAAACCGAAGAAGGAATATAATCCATGATATGATTAAAGGCTTCCCAGTTACCAATATGTAGCGGCATCCATCCACCAAAAAATAAAGTGGCACCAATAGCGCAAACAATAAATATGTTAATGTATTCTGCTAAAAAGAATAAAGCAAAACGCATACCTGAATATTCGGTATGAAAACCAGCCGTTAATTCAGACTCTGCTTCTGCTAAATCAAAAGGAGCACGGTTGGTTTCTGCAGTAACAGCAATTATGTATAATACAAAGGCAATCAGCGCAGGAATATGTCCTTTAAATATCCACCAACCATTTTCTTGTGCCTTGACAATTTCAGAAAGTTGTAAACTACCTGTAAGCACCACAATGGTTAAAACTGCAAAACCTGCAGATAATTCATAACTTACTATTTGAGCACCACTGCGCATTGCACCTAATAAAGAATATTTATTATTACTTGCCCAGCCGGCCATTAAAATACCAATTACGGATAAAGAAGAAACCGCAGAAATATATAAGACTCCAATATTAATATCCCAGATTTGAAAATTCTTCGCAAATGCAATGGGTGCTAATAATAACATGCCCACCATCATTACCACAAAAGGTGCAAGGTTGAATAAAAATTTATCAGCCATATCGGGCACCAATCCCTCTTTCATAATTAATTTCAAAGTATCGGCCACGGTTTGAAACATACCGCCTGGTCCTACACGATTCGGTCCCAAACGAATTTGAATATGCGCAGCTACCTTTCTTTCCATAAGTACCAATACCAAACCTAATATGGCAAATAAACTTATAGATAACAAAATAACAATGACGCATTCCATCGCTAATGCCATCGTGGGATTAAACTTCATAAATAACCAATCTTGAACACTGGTTGTAATTCCTTCTAAACTAAACATGCATTTCTGTTTTATATAACTTACAATTCAAACTATATCTTATTCGAATATTATTCTCTATCTATCAATATCAGGTATCACTAAATCAAGTGTACCCATACTTGCCATTAAATCGCCAATCTTACTTCCTGCTGCAATATGATTTAGTACAGATAAGTTCGAAAACCCTGGAGACCTGAATTTAATTCTGTGCGGCGTAGTACCTCCTTCGCTTACTACATACACCCCAAATTCACCTCTTGCCGTTTCTACTCTTGTATAAAATTCACCCTTAGGTAGTTTTAATACATTTTTTGTTTTGCCTACAAAATCTCCTTCTGGAATATTGTCAATGAGTTGTTCAATAATGCGAATAGATTGATTCATTTCTTTCACACGCACTATATAACGAGCAAATGAATCGCCCGCCGTTTCTAATACCTCATCAAATTCTACTTTATCGTATACTTCGTATGGATAAATTTTTCTGATATCACAACTTACACCACTCGCTCTTGCTACAGGGCCTGTGCAACCATAAGAAATGGCATCTTCTGCGCTTAATATACCTACGCCCTTGGTTCTGCTTTGGAAAATAATATTGTTGGTCACTAAATCTTCGTATTCTGTAACCTTAGATTTGAATTGTGTGATAAAGGCTTTTACTTTCTTTTGAAAATCGGGATGAATATCATACATCAATCCACCTGGTACAATATAGTTCATGGTTAATCTTGCACCGCAAGTATCTTCCATAATATCGGTAATCATTTCTCTTTCTCTGAAAGCATAAAAGAAAGGCGTGAAAGCGCCTAAGTCCATAGCCATCGCACCTAACCAAAGTTCATGTGAAGCAATACGTGTTAATTCACTTAAAATAACACGAATATATTTAGCACGTTCAGGTACTTCTATAGCCATGCCTTTTTCAACAAGTAATGCGCAGCCTAAATTATTAATATGAGAAGATAAGTAATCCATTCTACTAGTCACATAAATAAATTGACGATAAGTTAAGCTCTCGCACATTTTTTCAATAGAGCGGTGGATATAACCTAAATGCGGCTCAATTTTTTTAATGGTCTCTCCATTTAAAGTAACCACTAAATGAAGCACACCATGTGTGGCTGGGTGTTGAGGCCCCATATTAAT
>JBEIIN010000126.1:0-4823 GCA_040380795.1 Sediminibacterium sp.
AAATTAGGGAGAATTCAATAATTTTTATTAACTTTTCAATGAATAAATCATAGACTATGAAAAAATATTTTACCCTCTTAGGCCTTTTTATCTGCCTAATTAGTTTTGCGCAAAACAAAGACAAACAAGCCATTCAGGAATTATTAGACAAGCAAGTAGCCGCATGGAATACAGGCAATATAGATGCCTTTATGTTGGGCTATTGGGAAAATGATAGTCTTATGTTTATGGGTAAAAATGGGCCTAATTATGGCTACAATACTACCTTGGTGAATTATAAAAAGAATTATCCCGACACTGCCCATATGGGTAAATTAGCCTTTACCATAACGCGTATGCAAGCGCTCAATACCGATCACTATTTTATTATCGGACAATTTCATTTAAAAAGAACCGTGGGAGATGCCAATGGAAATTTTACACTTGTATTTAGAAAAATAAAAGGGGTTTGGAAAATTATATCCGATCATACGAGCTAAACTAAGCAAGACTAAGTTATACAGGTATATTATAGAAATTCTAATGAATAGCTGCTAGTTTATTTTAATACCAATAGGATTTTTCCAAATTCTATAAAGCGTGTAAGCGAAGCCTATAAAACTTATGAGCAAGAATAAATAAAATAATACATTACCTAGCTTCCACTCTGTTTCAATGAATGCATAGCCCCACATAATACCAAAGGCTACATTGATGGACATCCAAAATACCACCAATCCAATGGTGCGCATAATTCTATTTAAGAATTGAAGTAATAATGGCTCCATACAATTAATCTAAGCTTTGTTTATTATTCGCTGCAGCTTTTAATAATCGATCAAATTGCGCAGGTGTTAGGTCGTTATAAAAATAATATACAGGATCTACTTTAATATTATTTTTAATTACTTCATAATGACAGTGCGGGCCGGTACTCTTACCTGTATTACCAATATAACCAATCACTTCCCCTCTTTTTACAGACTGACCTCGTTTTGCTTTTACACGAACCATATGGCCATACAATGTTTGGTAACCAAAGCCGTGATTTATGACTACTTTATTTCCATAACCATCAGTATTAAATCCAGCTGCCTGTACAACCCCATCTGCAGTGGCATAAATAGGAGTTCCCGAAGGTGCTGTAAAATCCAATCCCTGATGAAAACGAACATCTTTATAGATGGGGTCAATTCTATAACCAAAGCTTCCTGCAATTCTATTTAAGTTTTTATTACTCACCGGCTGAATAGAAGGAATGGCCTTTAATAATTTTTCTTTGTTCTTGACCATGGTACCTATCTCTGAAAAGGAAGTAGTTTGGTAGGCCATTCTTAAATTTAAATTATTTAATTGGCTGGTCATATTTTCTAGTAATTCATTATTAGAAAAACTTTGTAATAAACGTACTTCTTTTTTGGACTCCATTTCTTTGACCCTAGCACTATCTGGTATGGGACTTGATTCAAAAATAGATCGGTATACTTCATTGTCTCTACTCTCTAATTCAACCATTTGTAATTGTAATTTTTTCAACTCAGACGACAAAACACTGTAATTTTCTTTATATGTCTCATTTTGTTGACGCAATAACTTTTCTTTAGGAGAGTCGATATACTGAAACATCACAATCACAATAATAACACCTGTTACTATAGAAGCTGCAACAAAGCCAAAAAGCTGAAGCAGGCGCACTCGAAGGGGCACTTCCACTTTTTCAAATCGAAGGCTATGGGTATTAAAGAAGTATTTTATTTTCTTCATTTGAAATAAGCCATTTTTTTGTCTAATTAGGCCATAAAAAAGCCCCAATTCCTTACCTTTGAGGACATTAAAAAAGCATAACAAATATAGCTTTTAAGACCAATACAGCCTAAAATTAAGCTACATGATGAAGAGCCCTGAAATAAGACAACAATTTTTAGATTTTTTTGCATCTAAAGGGCATGCCATTGTTCCGTCCGCTCCCATTGTCGTAAAGAACGACCCCACCTTGCTTTTCACCAATGCGGGTATGAATCAGTTCAAAGACTTTTTTTTAGGCAACCAAGAACCAAGTCATAAAAGAATTGCCGATACGCAAAAATGTTTACGCGTCAGTGGTAAACACAATGACTTAGAAGAAGTGGGTGTGGACACCTATCACCATACCATGTTTGAAATGTTAGGCAACTGGAGCTTTGGCGATTATTTTAAAGGAGAAGCCATTGAGTGGAGTTGGGAATTATTAACAAAAGTATATGGTATTGATCCTGCAAGATTATATGTAACTGTTTTTGAAGGAGACGCTTCAGAAAACTTACCCGCTTCCAGCGTAGCATTAATGCATTGGAAAAAATGGGTGACTGAAGACAAAATAGTATACGGTAATAAAAAAGATAATTTTTGGGAGATGGGAGATACTGGACCTTGTGGCCCATGTAGTGAAATACATGTAGACATGAGATCTGCAGAAGAGATTGCTAAAATACCAGGTCGTGATTTAGTGAACAAAGACCATCCTCAAGTCATTGAAATTTGGAACAATGTATTTATTCAATACAATAGAAAAAAAGATGGTAGCCTAGAGCCACTGCCCAATAAACATGTGGACACCGGTATGGGCTTTGAAAGACTAGTGCGTGTGATTCAAAATAAAAAAAGCAATTACGATACCGATGTTTTCACCGGCACGATTGAAGTGGTTGAAAATATTACCCATAAAAAATACGATTACAGCGATACTAAACAAGCCGTTGCCTTTAGAGTCATCGCCGATCATATTCGTGCCATTGCCTTTACCATTGCAGATGGTCAGCTCCCAGCCAATACAGGCGCTGGTTATGTCATTCGTCGAATTTTAAGAAGAGCCGTACGTTATTATTATTCTTACTTGGACTATAAGCATCCTTTGTTACATCAACTAATGCCTACATTGGCAAAACAATTTGAAAATGTTTTTCCTGAACTAACAGGACAACTTGAATTTGTAACTAAAGTAGTGAAAGAGGAAGAGGAAGGTTTTTTACGCACTTTAGAAAAGGGATTAAAGCGTATGGATGATATTATTAGTACACATCCGAAAAATTCAACCATTGAAGGAAAATTAGTTTTTGAATTATTCGACACATTCGGATTCCCTGTAGATTTAACAAGGTTGATAGCAAGTGAAAATGAATTGCAAGTGGATGAACCCGGCTTTGAAAAAGAAATGCAGCAACAAAAAAACAGAAGCCGTGCCGCAACTGCTATTGATACAGGTGATTGGATACAAGTAAACCCCGATAAGGAAACTCATTTTATGGGCTATACTAAAACTGAAGCTACTGCTACTATTATTAAATATCGAAATGTAAAATCCAAAGGGAAAGAAGCCTACCAATGGGTTTTATCTGAAACGCCTTTTTATGCAGAAAGCGGCGGTCAAGTGGGCGATATAGGCAGCCTGCAATTTGAAGATGGCACTAGTATTGCAGTAACCGATACTAAAAAAGAAAATAATTTATTTATACATTTCACGGAAAGCTTACCCAAGACTATTTCAAATAGCGTTAAAGCCTCTGTGAATACTAGTGCAAGAAAAGCAACCACGCTTCACCATTCTGCAACTCACTTATTACATGCTGCACTTAGAAATATACTAGGCAAGCATGTGGCACAGAAAGGAAGCTTGGTCAATACCGAACAACTGCGATTTGACTTTTCACATTTCGCTAAAATGACTGCAGAAGAAATAAGTCAAGTGGAAACCATGGTGAATGCTAAAATAAAAGAAAACATTCCAGTGGTTATAAAAGAAATGAATAAAGAAGAAGCCATTGGTTTAGGTGCGATGGCCTTATTTGGAGAAAAGTATGGTGATAAAGTGCGCGTGGTAGTGATGGACCCTACCTATTCTATTGAATTATGCGGCGGTACACATGTGGGACATACTGGAGAAATTGGTGCCTTTATTTTAAAAGCAGAAGCTTCTGTGGCAGCAGGTGTAAGAAGAATTGAAGCCGTGGTGGGAGAGGCAGCTGCAAAACATATTACAGAAGTAAATGAAAAATTACATAAACAAATAGTACAACTCACTGAAGCTTGTGCATTACTTGCCGAAAAAATAAGCACCCCCTTTAAAGCACCTGAGTGGAATGAAAATTCTTCAGTAGCTGTTTTAAATGATACGATTGCTTCTTTGCAATCAAGTCAAAAAGAACTTTCAAAAAAATTAGAAAGCCAGGAAGCATTACTTGTCAATGAATTAACCACTCAATATAGCAGTCAATTTGAAACCATTAATGGAATTGCATTTTTAGGAAAAGAAATAGCATTGTCAAGCGCCGATAATTTAAAGAAATTAGCAGTAACCCTGGGACTTACTCAAAATAATCATTGCATTATTTTAGTAGCTACTATTGAAGGCAAAGCTTCTGTGGCACTTTCCATTAGTGAATCGCTAAGTGCTAACTTGCCAGCTACTCAAATGATTAAAGAAAAAATTGCACCCCTTATTAAAGGTGGTGGTGGTGGACAAAAGACCTTGGCTACAGCAGGTGGTCAAGATGCAAGTCAACTTAATAAAGTCATTGAAGTGGTAAAACAAAGCTTGTAGCTTGTATTAATTTATTGATTTTCAAACGATTACCACTTTAACAAAATAATATTTGCGAATAGTTTCGTAGTTAATAATTTTTCTTATTTTTGAAATTCAAATTCAGTACTCTAATTATTTTATTTAAAGAATTATTTAATTAAAGAATCAATTAACAACCATGAAAAAAATACTTTTCTCTTTATTAGTAATCTTTACTTTTCATTTTGCAATGGCACAAACGGGTGAAGTAATCATCACAAAGAAAAATCCAAAAGACAATGCGCCT
>JBEIIN010000127.1:0-4797 GCA_040380795.1 Sediminibacterium sp.
AAGCCTAATTTATTTACCACCCATATGAATAAGTGGAAATAATTTTTTGATATTAAAGTGAATATAGAAAATGAAGCCATTAGAGGGAGTATTTTAAATATTCCTAAAATTAAAACCTCTATTTTAGTATTAACCTTACATATTATTTTATTTGTAACAGCCTCTGTAATTATTATTAAGAAAAAAGATATACTCAGTTAAGATGCAGCCAAAAAAATTAAAAAATATTTTATTGTTTTGTACAATACTTGCTTGTGGTTTATGTATGCCTATGCCTACTATGGCTCAAACCGACCCCTTAATTGAAAAAGTAAGTCAAAAACTAGCACAGGTAAATGACTATGTGGCGGAAGGGGTTATGAAAACCGATGTTTCTTTTATCAAGGCCTCTTTAGGAAAAGTAAAAGTGTATTTTAAAAAGCCCAATTTATTAAAAGTAAAAAAAGAAGGGGGTATTTCCTTATTGCCAAGGGGTGGGGTATCGCTTACTATTAATACTTTATTAAATACAAAACAGTACACCACCATTCCTGCAGGTACACAGGTTTTGAACGGAAAAAATCTAACGGTGATAAAATTAATTCCAACAGATGATAATTTAGACTGGGTTATTTCAACTTTATGGATTGATCCGGTGGAGGCCCTGGTGTATAAAACTGCCACTACCACTAAGGAAAACGGTAGTTATGAAATAACCATGCAATATGGTGAGTACGCCAAACAAGGACTCGCTAGTAAAATTATTTTTAGTTTTAACACCAAAGATTATAAATTGCCTAAGGGTATTACTTTAGAATTTGGTGACGAAGACCCCGCGGCTAAACAAAAGGCCCTTAAAAATAAAAAAGGGACTATAGAAATAACTTATTCTAAGTATACGATAAATAAAGGCATACCTAATAATATTTTTTAACTATGCGTAGTTATTTATTCATTTTATTTTTTTCAATTGGCTTTTTGAAGGTGCAAGCGCAGGCAAACACTGCAAATAAAAATTTGGAGACAGCTGTCATGCAATTCAATCAGGCAAATAAAAATCTAAATTATCAAGAATTATATCTACAATTTGAACAGCTGTATGCAATGAATAAAACTAATTGGTTGATTCCTTATTATGCTGGAATGACTAAATCTATCATGTGTCTTTTGAAATTGGGCGATAAAGATGCGCTAGCCAATGATGCTTTATTATGGGTGGGCAGGGCAAAATCCATTATGGCGAATGACGAAGTGTATTGCGCAGAAAGTTTAGCCTATACTGCAAAGATGTCAGTGAATCCTCTATTGAGGTGGTTAACCTATGAAGGTAAAATTAAAAAAGCATTAAGCTTTGCTAAGAAGTTGAATCCAAATAATCCTAGGACCTATGTTTTGGAAGCCAATATCCAACAAAAAATACCTTATATATTTGGTGGTGGATGTAAATCAGTAAAGCCATTGATTGAAAAAGCAGAATTGTGTTTTAATACTCAAACTAAATCAAATTCAGTGCAGCCATCTTGGGGTTTTCAATCCTTAGTGCAATTAAAAAAAGCATGTCCTTTTTAATTGCATTTAAATGCTTGTTTAATTTTCGTCTAATCTTTCATCCACCGCACCTGCAAACATTCTTGCACTAATTTTCTTAAGTGGGTTTAGGCGCATATCTTTATAACCTTGTCTTGCATGTATAATTCTAGCACATTCAAAAATACTTGCTGTAAAAGAGCCTGCATCGGCTTTAGCTTTCCCTGCAATATCAAAGGCAGTGCCATGGTCTGGACTTGTTCTAACAATAGGAAGCCCTGCTGTAAAATTCACGCCCTCGCCAAAGGCCAATGATTTAAAGGGTATAAGCCCTTGATCATGGTACATAGCAAGTACACCATCAAATTTTTCATGCGCACCTCTTGCAAAAAAGGCATCTGCAGAGTAAGGTCCGTATACCAACATTTGTTGCTTGCTTTCTTTAATGGCAGGCTTGATAATTTCAATTTCTTCTTTACCAATCAAGCCTTCATCACCTGCATGTGGGTTCAATGCTAAAACGGCAATGCGGGGTGCATCAATACCAAAATCTTTTTTCAAACTGCTATTTAAAATACTTAGCTTTTGTTTTATTTTATCCTTGGTAATATGCTTGCCTACTTCTTGAATAGTTACATGTTCAGTAACAAGTGCCATTCTTAAATTATCTGCCACCAGTAGCATTAAGTTTTCCGTATTCCCAAAGGCAGCTTGTAAATAAGGAGTATGGCCACTAAAATTAAAGTTAGGAGATTGAATATTTTTTTTATGAATAGGGGCGGTTACTAGTCCGTCAATTTGTTTATTTTTTAAAGCGGCTACTGCAGCTTCTAAAGAAATCAATGCATATTTTCCACCTAACTCTGACATCTCTCCAGGGGTAATTTCTACTTCTTCTTCCCAGCAGTTCACTAAGTTCACTTGCTTGGTATTTAATTTAGAGAGGTCGGTAGCGGCTGCAAAATTGATAGCGTATTCAGGTAGCCCTTTTCTGTAAAAATTGATTGCTTTATTATTGGCAAAAACGACAGGAATGATGAAATCTAAGATGCGGCTATCGGATAGAGACTTAATGATTAATTCAATGCCAATACCGTTTAAATCGCCGCAAGTAAAGCCTATAATTGGTTTTCTGATGTCTGGGTTCATATCCATTTGATTAGGCTGTAAAAGTACGCACAAAAACCTAACTTTGCCTCATGCAATACACGCTAAAAAAATCATTGGGGCAGCATTTTCTAAATGACGCTCAAGTTTGTAAGGATATTCAGGCAGTATTGCTAGCGCAACCTATTGAGCAGTTGCTAGAAGTGGGTCCGGGTGCAGGGGCTTTAACGAAGTATATTCAAGACATTCCCACGCAGTCATTTAAAGCCATTGAATTAGACCGTGAAAAAGTGGCTTTTTTAAGTACTGAATACCCCGAATTAAAAGACAAATTAATACTGGCCGATATTTTAGAGGCAGCCCTTCCTTTTGACAATGATTTTGTGGTGGTGGGTAATTTTCCCTATAATATTTCTACGCAAATTGTATTTAAAATTTTAGAATGGAAAGAGCATGTGCCCATGATGGTTGGTATGTTTCAAAAAGAAGTAGCAGAAAGAATTGCAGCTAAGCCTAATTCAAAGGCTTATGGAATACTAAGTGTTTTAACACAGGCATTTTATGATGTTACCTATTTATTTGATGTACCGCCCACTGCTTTCACCCCGCCTCCAAAAGTAATGAGTGGGGTGATTCGATTGACTCGAAAAGATAATTTTCCGAAATTTGTTTCTGAAAAACTATTTTACCATATTGTTAAAATGGCCTTTGGGCAAAGACGAAAAATGTTAAGAAATCCTTTAAAGCCTTATTTTAGCGCAGCACAATTACAAGACCCTCTTTTTACTAAAAGAGCGGAGAATCTTACCTATGATGATTATGCTGCCTTAACTTTTAAAATGCATATTGAATAAAATGTCTTTGAAAATAATTATAACTGCACCCGTACATCCTTTTTTATTAGATACGCTTGAAGAAAAAGGATATACTATTCAATACGAACCTGCTATTAGCTATGAAGCCTTAATGGATTGTATTGATACAGTGCACGGATTAATTGTAACCACGCGATTAAAAATAGATGCCAGTATTTTAGCAAAAGCCAATGAACTAAAATGGATTGGGCGCATAGGAAGTGGTATGGAATTAATTGATACTGAATTTGCGGCTACTAAAAACATACAATGTGAAAGTAGCCCTGAGGGAAACAGAACCACGGTTGGAGAACATGCCTTAGGTTTATTATTAAGTTTAATGAACCGTATTCATAGTGCTTATTCAGAAGTAAGAGAAGGCAAGTGGATACGTGATGCCAATAGAGCAGATGAGCTTACAGGAAAAACCGTGGGCATTATTGGACTAGGCAATACAGGGTCTGCTTTTGCAAAAGTTTTGTCTGGATTTGATGTAAATATTTTAGCGCATGATATTTATAAAACCGGGTTTGAAACGGCTCAAATAAAAGCGGCAAGCTTGGAAATGATTCAAGAAAAAGCGGATGTCATTAGTTTACATTTACCTCTTACTAATTTAACGCATCATTATGCCAATACTGCTTTTTTTAATAGTCTAAAAAAGAAGCCTTATTTTATAAGTACCTGTAGAGGGTCGGTTACCGAAACGGCTGCCGTATTAGCCGCCATTCAAAATCAGCAAATTAGGGGGGTAGGCTTGGACGTGCTAGAAAAAGAGCCCATTGACCTAAATACAGGCCAAGAAATGGCTGTTTTAGAAGCACTTATGCTGCATCCAAATTGTATCATAACGCCTCATATCGCAGGCTATAGCCACGAGGCCTACTATAAAATGTCTAAAGTCCTATTGGAAAAATTAGGTATCATTTAAGCAATATTTTATATCTTTGTACCATGCAACGCCTCACTTATGTGGCGTTGTATTTTTTTTATAACTAAACTAAGGATATGAGCGATACTACAGTATATGTCACCCAAGATACTTTTGATAAAATGCGTGAGCAATTACAAAAGATGAAGTCGGTAGAGCGTCCGGCTGCTTCAAGAGCTATCGCTGAAGCAAGAGAAAAAGGAGACTTAAAAGAAAATGCCGAATACGATTCTGCTAAAGAAGCGCAAGGAATGTTGGAAGCAAAAATTAAACAATTGGAAGCAGCTATTTCCAATGCTAAAATAGTAGACACCTGTACCATTGATACAAGTAAGGTAACTATATTAACCAAGGTTACTATCACTAATCAGGCGACTAAAAAAACAATGACTTATCAAT
>JBEIIN010000128.1:0-4733 GCA_040380795.1 Sediminibacterium sp.
ATTCCTGCTTATTTATTTCAAACTGAGAAATTCTATGACCTAACGGGGAGTGCTACTTACTTATTCATGGTAATTTATATTAGCTACCATAGTTATGCTGCAATAAATATTAATATGGCTAGTATTCTTTTAGCTTCTTTCATCATCCTATGGGCCATTCGTTTAGGCAGCTTCTTATTTATAAGAATTCATAAAAGTGGAGAAGATAAAAGGTTTGCATCCATCAAACCCTCACCAACAAGGTTCTTCATGGCATGGACTTTTCAGGGTATGTGGGTTTCTTTATGTTCAATGTGTGCCTTAACAGCTATTGCAAGTAAAAATGGGGTAGTTCAAAATGGGCTTTTTTATATTGGTATGTTTGTCTTTATTTTCGGTTTTCTAGTAGAGATTATTGCCGACTGGCAAAAGTCCAAATTTCGTAAAAATCCTGCCCATAAGAATCAATTTATTGCGCATGGACTTTGGTCTTACTCAAGACACCCAAACTACTTTGGTGAGATTACATTATGGTTGGGCATTTCCATTATGTCTTTTTCATCCTTATCAAGCTGGCAGTATATTACTTTAATCTCTCCATTTTTTACCTATATCCTTCTTGTTTATATAAGTGGTGTTAGAATTTTAGAAATTTCAGGAATGGAGAAATGGGGTCATTTAGAGAGCTATCAACAATATATTCGTAGAACACCTTCTTTATTCCCATTTTCTACTCTATTTGAAAATAAGAAACCTAATGGTAATACATGACGCTCAAAATCAAATAACCAATAAAGGGATTTAGTGTACTATTGATTTAGTATAGTACTGTATATTTCATCATTATATCGTTGTCAAAGCTTTGCGTTTCTAGTAATGAAAGTTGAACAGTATTTTCAATGCCCTGCAATTCACTTGAATTAAATAGGTTAATAGCCCTATTGTCAATTAATAAACTTGGGCATATAAATATATTTAACTCATCTACTATTTTTGCTTTAATTAAAGAGGCATTTAATTTCCCCCCAGCTTCCACTAGTACTTCACAAATATTTTTATTTAATAAAATAGTACTTAGTTGATTTAAATCACATTCGCCCTCTTGAATATTAACATTAATTAATTCAATATGCTCGGGCAGGGTATTTTCAAAATTTTTATCGGTCACTAAATAAATTTTTGTTTTCTCTCTTTTGTAAAAAATATTTAATGCTTTATTTTCTTCTTTTAAAATGTCTAATTGTTTGTCAATAATAATTACGTTTAATTCCTTGGCTTCAGCTCCTTTAATATTCTCAGCTCCTCTACTATTCATAGTCGCATTATCCTTTATCACCGTTGTAGCGGTCGTTAAAATAGCATCTGCATTTGTTCTTAATACTTGGTGCACATAGTTTCTGCTTTTATCATTCGATATCCATTTACTATTTCCAAACCTGTCACCCATTTTCCCATTTAGGGTGGTAGCAGCCTTTAAAATATATTTTGGTCTTTTGTTGAGCTGATTAATATTAAATGTGCTATTCAATTCAACAATCTCTGGAAGTATACAAATTTCAACATTGACACCAGCATCCCTTAATTCTTTAGCCCCAGCAACTAATGGATTGGGGTCCATTGAGCCAATGACTACCTTGGGTATTTTATGTTCAAGTATTAAATGGGTACAAGGGGGCGTTTTGCCGCTATGGGAGCAGGGCTCTAAGCTGACATATAGGGTGCTATTCGATAAATCCTTGCTTTTTGCTAAGGCATCATTGATTGCCAACACTTCAGCATGCGCTTCTCCTGCCTTTTGGTGAAAGCCTTCTCCAATAATAATGCCTTTAGCATCCACCACTATGGCGCCTACAAAAGGGTTGGGTCTGATATCTTTAGAATTTGCCCTTTTTGCTAATAAAAATGCGCTATGTAAGTAGTCGGCTGAAGTCATTTGGATTATCTTTGCATCTCAAATTTACCTAGAAATAATCATATGTTTACAGGAATTGTATCTGAAGGATTTATACAATCAATTTTGCCCGACGAGCTAGGTTGGGGGCTTGTAATTGATGCAGCTAAATTTGCCTCTATTGTACAAATAGGAGACAGTGTTGCTATTGATGGCGCATGTTTATCGGTCACTAAAATTGAGGGTAATCATTTATCATTTTATGTTTCAACTGAAAGTATTGATAAAACAATAATTAGGCATTATAAAGTAGGGTCTAAAATTAATATTGAACTGCCAATGCAGCCCACAGGTTATTTAGGAGGGCATTATGTATTAGGGCATGTAGATGCGACTGCCAAAGTAGCAAAAGTTATTGCTGGTGAAAAAGCTTGGTTTTTCACGATTTCGGTTCCCAAAAAATTTGTTAAATATATTGTCTATAAAGGCTCTATCGCTATTAATGGAATTAGCTTAACTATTAATAAAGTAATTGAAAATGATATTGAATTATGTATCATTCCAGTTACCATTTCAAAAACAAATATGTCCTTGTTAAAAGAAGGAGATAGTGTAAATATTGAGTTTGATATTTTGGCAAAGTATACGGAGCAGCTATTAAAAAAAAGAGAAATTTAAGAGAATTTTAAGTGTAATAAATTATGTTAAATACTATAGAAGAAGCTTTATTGGATTTTAAAAATGGCAATCCCATTTTAGTAGTAGACAATGAGTCTAGAGAAAATGAAGGGGATATCATTTTCCCTGCTGATGCTGCTACCCAAGAGAAATTAAATCTTTGCGTAACGCATGCAAAAGGTTTGGTATGCATTGCCATTGATCCAAAAATTGCACAGAGATTAAATTTATCTCCTGTAGCATCCAATCATAAGGACCCTTTTCATACCGCATTTTATGACTCAATAGATGCCAATCCTAGTTTTGGTATTACAACAGGTATTTCTGCTAAAGAAAGGGCAATTACAGCAGGTCATATTGCGAATCCGAATAGTTCTCCCAATGACTTCATCAAGCCGGGCCATTTATTCCCAGTAGTCGCAAAAACAAATGGTGTATTGGTAAGGCAGGGTCATACGGAAGCGGCGGTAGATTTATGTAAATTAACCAACCAGCAGCCTGCTGCTATTATCTGCGAGGTAATGGACTCCGAAGGTAATATGATGCGAAGAGAGGGCCTTTTCGAATTTGCTTCAAAACTAGCGCTTAAAGTAATCTCTATTCAACAAATAGTGGATTACCGTAATCAAACGGAGAATCATTTACTTTTTGTTGCAAAGTCTGTGCTACCAACACCCTTTGGCAATTTTGATATTGAAGTGTATGAGAATATTTTGACTGGAGTTGAACAGGTTTTGATTTCTATGAAAAAAACCGAAAATAAACCCATTGTAAGAATTCATAGCGAATGTTTGACGGGCGATATTTTTGGTAGTTTAAAATGCGATTGTCAACAGCAATTACATAGTGCTTTATCTCTTATAGCTGAAAATGGCCACGGATATATTGTTTATTTAAAAGGGCAAGAGGGAAGAGGTATTGGTATAGGAAATAAAATTGCAGCCTATGCATTACAGGAGCAAGGCTTAAATACTTATGAAGCCAATGAAAAATTAGGGCTTCCAAAAGATAGCAGAAACTACATAGATGCCATTTCGATCTTTAAAGCACTTAATATTAATGACTTCTATTTAATAAGTAATAATCCAGAAAAAATAAATGCTTTAACCAAGGCTGGACTTTCCTTTAACATATTACAGGTGGGTGTGACAACTAATAGCCATAATCAACAATACTTAACTGATAAAATTGAAATTGGAAAACACACCATAAAATTGAATTAAAAAATATACAATGATAGCCATTATAAAAGCAGACTTTAATATTGAAATTACAGACCTATTAGAGAAGGGCTGTGTAGCCTATCTTACTGAACAACAATTACCATTCACCATTTTTAACTGCCCTGGTGCCGTGGAGACAGTAGTGTATGCCAATAAGTTAATTCAAACTGGAAAGTACAAGTCCATTATTGTCATTGGCGCCATCATTAAAGGAGATACTGACCATTACGAATATGTATGTCAATATGTAACTAATGGCATTAGCCAGCTTTCTGCAATGTACACCACCCCTATAATATTTGGTATTTTAACGGTGCAAAATGAAGAACTTGCTTATGAAAGAGCCGCTTTAGATAGAATGAATAAGGGAAAAGAATTTGGAGAGACTGCGAAGTTTATGATAAATGCATTTGAAAATTTATAGATTTTTCCTTTAGAAATTTCTTTCTTGTGTAAAATACAGTATTTACTAAGATTCAACAGCTTAATTTTACAAAAAAATATCGAGTAAAAATACTATTCGGTCACTCTTAGCTTCGTACCATCAAGACTAGTCTTATATTGTTTTAAAGCTGTTGTAGCTGGACTATTTGCAACTGTCCCATTTTGATTAAAATTAGAGAAATGTAAAGGGCAGTAAAACTTACTATTTTTAAATTCTAATGTTGCACCTTGATGTGTACATTGTGAGCTAACCGCAATTAGTTCATTAGTTGATGTTCTAGCTATAATGACTTTGGCTAGCGCATATACAAAGTATCCTCCTTCGTTTTTGAGTACGTCATATGGACTGGTACTAATATCTATGGTAAAGTCAACTTTGGTGGGAGTTCCACCTGTACCACCATTGCCACCAGAACTTGGCGGGTTATTGGGACTGCTTGTCATATCGCTGTCTTTAGAGCAGGATTGCATACATCCAAAAATTAGGATGGCTGCACCACTTAGGCCTACTTTTTCGA
>JBEIIN010000129.1:0-4729 GCA_040380795.1 Sediminibacterium sp.
AAATTATTTATTTGAATATAATAATCGGCAATGGTTTGACCTTTTGCCAACGAGGGTTCTTCTATTTTAGTTAATAAAACCTTCTCTATAATGGCCCTTGATTTTATAATTTCTAAAATATTATCGCCATCGAATAAGCCGGCTCCGCCGCCTGTTAGTCCACCCACATCTATACCAAACTGTGAAGCTAATCCAGATAAACCACCACCACCTTTTCCTGATTTATCCTCTACAATAAAAGTAGAAGTTGCCTTATAGGTGGAAGGCTGCAGTTTACCATATATTAAGCCTATTGCACTAGTAATGATTGTAATGAGTAATATGATTTTATACTGACTTATAAAATAGTTCAGAAAGCGCTGTATAACTGCCTTCAGCTCTGGATATTTTATGGTTTGTGGGCCTGTACTTGTCATTTTAGTAGTCTTTTTTAGCAATTATGAATACAAATATAGAATATTTAATTTTGGTGGCCTATCTATAGCTAAGATCCACTATTTCCTTATACATGTTCTTTAACATGCCAGGCACCCTTTTAAGCTTCTTAAATAGGGAGATACCTCTATAATATCTTACAGCTATGATGCGTTTCATAAATGCATTGTCAAATAAAGGCTTGTTCGCTTTGATAAGTTCTATTGCCCTTGATCTAATATGATTAATATTATCAAAATTTGATTTGCCATCGGAGTAAGTTCTATCTCCAGATTGCACTGGCCTGCAATGTTTAATTTGAATAGCATGCACCACTGCTGTGTTTTTCATATTATGAATAACCTGAAGTACTGGCATAAGATATACATCAATACCCTGTCCAGTTATTGTTTCATTAAAATACTGGCCAGCTGCTTTATACAATTTTTCTCTATACATTGGAAACATTATCTCTACCCAATCTTCTTTTTTAGTTTGATAACCTGCTTTGTGCGTGAACTGTCGGTGATCAAAAAAACTATCGTGTGAAATACTTGGTTGAAACACATCTAAATGATTTATTTGTCCTATAAATATTAATTTATTTAAATCGGAATAAGAACTGTAAATGTCATCATCAATTACACCAATATATTCATAACGCTCTTCATTGTTGGGATATAAGTATTTATAAACCTCATAAAATACCTGGCCCTTATTTTCGGTTCTAGTAGATACAAAATATTCTGGTTTCAAATGCGCCAATAGTTCTTTAGAGGCTTTAGCGCTATGGTCGAAAATTAATAAATCAAAATTTCTTTGAGTATCCTGAAGTATATATTCTAAAGGCTTTGAGACCCCATCCCAAGTAATTACAATAAGTGATTTTTTTTCAGTCATGAATGCTAATTTTCTATTTTGTATACTGCGTATGATTTATGAAAGCCCATAAATTTTTCAATATATAGCTTGCTTTCGCTAAATAAATTTTCAAGTTCTTTTTTGCTCAGTAAATTTACTTCATTCACTAAACCAATGGCCTCTTGTTTATTTTTTGCTTTTGGAATATGTCCTAGGTTGAAATTTTGTGTTAAAAATACTTTTAAGCCAAAAGGTAAAAATTGAAAAAAAGGAAATACCCAATGCGGTTCTATAGGAAAAAATTTATTAGGCGTTTGTATATAATAATTTTTACCTACTCTCATAACTTCACTTGCCATTTTCTGCTGATTCTCTATTGAAAATAAATGTTCAATGACTGAATTAGAAAAAACCAAATCAAAGCTTTTATCAGCCATTGCTTCTAAATTACAAGCGTCTCCTTTTATAGAGGAAAAACCAGCTCCCTTCACTTCAATTTTATATAAATTCAATAACACAATTTCTATATTATTTCCCAGGTTTAGGCCCATACTATTCCAATAATCCTCAGTGCCTCCAATATCCAATATTTTTATTTTTCTACCCCCCTTTGTCAAATTATCCAATAAGGCCTTTAAAAATACAAATCGCTTGGCCCTAAAATATGTCGAAATAGCTGCTTTCATTCGCTCAAAACTATTGAAAATCAGACAAAATACCCTTAAAATACCCTAAAAAACCGGGTCTTATGAGCTATTTTTAAGCCTATTGACTTAAATTTGACCTCTCTATCATATAATATAGATTTATATCATGAAAAAAGTGATTGTTTTAGGGGGTGGAGGGTTTATAGGAGGGCATTTAGCCAAGAAATTGAAAGCACAGGGGTTTTTTGTTCGCATAGCCGATATTAAGCAACATGAATACATGGCTCAAGACGAAATCTGCCATGAGTTTATTCAATGCGATTTAGCCGATCCTGTAGCCGTTGAAAAAGTCATTTTTGAAGATTGCTACGAATTATACCAACTAGCTGCCGACATGGGTGGGGCTGGTTATATTTTTACTGGCTTGAACGATGCCAATGTAATGACCAACTCGGCGCTCATTAATTTAAATGTAGCCAAGGAAGCAGTGAAGAAAAAAGTACAAAAAGTTTTTTATTCTTCTTCTGCTTGTATGTACCCAGAGCATAATCAATTAGATGCAGGTAACCCAAACTGTATTGAAAGTTCGGCTTATCCTGCCAATCCCGATTCTGAATATGGATGGGAGAAATTATTTAGTGAAAGGATTTTCTTAGCCTATCATCGCAATTTTAAATTAAATGTGCGTGTGGCTCGTTTTCATAATATTTTTGGACCACAAGGCACTTGGAAAGGTGGAAAAGAAAAAGCACCTGCTGCTATGTTACGCAAAGCTTCAGAAACTGCCGATGGCGGAAACTTTGAAGTATGGGGCGATGGTTTACAAACAAGAAGCTTTTTATACATTGATGAATGTTTAGATGCTGTGGAGCGTTTTATGCATACCGATTTTATTGGACCTGTTAATATTGGCTCTGAAGAAATGGTTACTATTAACCAGTTGGCGCAAATGGCTATTGATATTGCAGGTAAGAAAATTAAAATTCACAATATTGCGGGGCAAGAATTTATTGATAAATACGGATTTAATTGTCCCCTAGGTGTGCGCGGTCGCAGATCGGACAACGATTTATATAGAAAGAAAATGGGATGGGAAGTGTCTGAACTATTAATTGATGGCATGCGCAAAACTTTTACTTGGATTGATGAACAAGTAAAAAAAGAAAAATAGTTTTTCATTACAATTAATTTTTAATTATGCCTCAAGCAAATGCAACGGTTAAAATAATAGGCGTTGATATGTTTGTGGGTAGCAATGCAGACTTCACTGCATCTTTAATTGAGTCGGTGAATGAAAAAAATTCTTTTCAAAAAAATAGATTAATTAGCGCCACCAGTGCACATGGTATGGTGTACGCTAATGAGAATGCTGAATTCAAAAAAATTATATCTGCTTTTTACTTAAACCTACCCGACGGCCAACCTACTGCATGGATAGGAAGGTTAAGGGGTTTTAAAAATATGCAGCGCTGTCCGGGTGTTGGTCTTTTTGATACGGTGATACGCAACACTGCAGCACATAATATTCAACATTTTTTTTGTGGGGGTAAAGAAGGAATAGCCTTGGCTTTAAAAGAATCGGTTGCAAAAGATTTAGGCAATAAAAATGTGGTAGGCACTTATTCCCCTCCATTTAGGCCTATGAATGAAACCGAGTTTGAAGCCTTAGGCGAGATGATTAATGCCTCTGGTGCCAATATTGTTTGGATTGGACTAGGCACTCCTAAACAAGAAAAATTTGCGCTCACACTATCTAAATACTGCAATGTAGATTATATCATTACCGTAGGTGCTGTATTTGATTTTTTCACAGGTAATCTTCCCTATGCTCCACTATGGATACGCAATATGGGTTTAGAATGGCTATACCGTTTAATAAAAGAACCGCGTCGTCTTTTTTCTAGGTATATAAATATTGTACCAGCTTTTATCTGGCTGAACCTGAAAGAATTTATCTACTCAATCTATAAATAGTAAGCTAGCCTTTATAACCAAGAGCTTGCGGTAAATACTTGGAAATTGATTTGATTTATGTGCTTAATTCGCTGATTAACATTAAATTATTTGCAGGGTACGAAAAATGGCAATATTTTCTCTAAATTCGAATAATGAAGAGTATGAATTTAAATATCCCCGATAATGTAGAAATCAACAGCAACGAACTAACAGTTATCGTAGCTACAAGATTATACGAAATAGGGAAACTCTCTTTAGGCCAAGCCTCAGAAATGATAGGCTGTTCTAAAAGTTCATTTATTGAGTTATTGGGGAAATATAATATCTCCGTTTTCAATTACCCTGCATCTGATTTAGAATCAGATGTGAGGAATGCGTAAAATTATAGCTGACACTAGTTGTCTTATTATTCTTTCAAAAATTAAGGAGCTTCGTCTACTAAAACTTTTGTATGGGGAGGTATTAATTACAGACACTATTGCTAAAGAATTTGATGAGCCCCTCCCAGATTGGATAATTGTTTGTCCCATAAAACTTAATGAAAACGTTTTTTTATTTGAAAAAAGTATAGATAAAGGAGAAGCAAGTGCAATTATGCTAGCATTAGAAATACCTAATAGCACCATAATTATTGATGATTTTAAAGGGAGGAGTTTAGCTAAAGAGCTTGGCATAAAAGTTACTGGAACAATGGGCATCATTATTTTAGCAAAGAATAAAAAATTAATACCTAGCATTAAACCAATGCTAGAAAAAATTAAAGAAACTAATTTTTATATATCTAAAGAATTAGAAAATGAAGCCTTGGGCTTAGCAAAAGAGTAAAAAATAAAAAATTGAATGAATTTCTT
>JBEIIN010000130.1:0-4664 GCA_040380795.1 Sediminibacterium sp.
AAAGAAGGTGTTATAATTTCATCGCCATGTTTTAGGTCTAAGGCCATCATGGCAATTTGTAAAGCGTCGTTTCCATTGGCACAAGGAATCACATGATCCACTCCTAAATAAGTGCTTAAATTTTGAGCAAAATCCTTCACGGCCTTCCCATTAATATAGGCGGCTGAATCCAATACTTCTTGGATAGCAGCGTCAACCTCTTTTTTTATGGCCAGGTACTGGTTTTTAGTATCGACCATTTGAATTTTCCTCATCCTTTAAATTTGGGCAAAATTACAATAAAAAGCCTAATTCAACCTAATTGTGGGTATAAGAAAGGCTTTCAAAACAAATTCAAGTTTTATGCTATTTTTTATTCATTTTTGCCCTACTGAAATGAAAGCATGATTTTATACCAATTTTTTTTAAAGCTCTACCCTATATTGGCTTATCTCATTAGTCCTTTTAATGAGAAGGCCAAGCAATGGGTAGATGGGCAAGCCAAGGTTTGGGATGAAATTAATAGCCTGAAAACACAAATTAAACAACCCCTTATTTGGGTACACTGTGCCTCTTATGGAGAATATGAACAAGGGCTGCCTATTATCGACAGCATTAAATCGAGATATCCATCGCATCAAATTTGGCTTACTTTTTTTTCACCCTCTGGTTATGTGTATAGAAAAAAAGATGCACATGCCCACTTTATGACTTACCTACCTTTTGATGGTAAAAAAAATGCAAGGCTATTTTTAGAAACCCTACAACCCTCTTTAATTATTTTTATTAAATATGAATTTTGGTTTCATTATTTATCTATTGCAAAAGAAAAAAATATACCTACCGTTTTAGCTTCTGCACTTTTTAGACAAAGTCAAATATTCTTTCAATTTTATGGAGGCTTCTATAAAAAAATATTGAATTTATTTTCTGCCATTTTAGTGCAGGACCAAGCATCGGAAGATTTAATCAAACCCATTATAAGTACTAGTAAAATATTTATAACTGGAGATACAAGGTTTGATAGAGTGATTAACACTGCCGCCACCGTTACTAAATTTGAATGGATACAAAAATTAAGCAACTATAAAATTATGATTGCAGGTAGTACTTGGGAAACCGATCATACTTTACTTGCTAAAGCTGCCAATGAATTAGAAAAATTAAATTGGATTATTGTACCACATCATGTAGATGCAGCTTCCATTGCTGAATGTAAATCACATTTTCCAAAAGCTATTACACTCACTGCATTATTAGCTTCCAAACAACATTTCACTTTACCTACTATTATTATAGTGGACCAGATAGGTATATTAAGAAGTATATATCAGTATGCATTTATTTCATATGTAGGTGGTGGTTTTGGAAAAGATGGCGTGCACAATGTTTTAGAACCTGCCGCTTTTGGCAAACCGGTTATTTGGGGTAAAAATGATAGTAAATACAGAGAAGCCATTGGTCTTAGAAATGAAGGCGGCGGATTTTCAATTCAAAACGCCGAAACATTGATAGCGCAAATTCAATTATTAAAATCTTCTGAAGATGCCTATACGGAAACTTCTAAGAAAGCAGCTAGGTATATTATTAACAATGCAGGGGCCACTGAAAAAACAATTGAATTTTTAAAAGAGCAGCATTTTTTAAAATAAGAATGGCTACTTTTGACTGATACAGAAAAGAAATATAATTAGAGATATGTTTATTGAACAAAATATTACAGGAGAAAGACGCGGCTGGATTGAAGTGGTTTGCGGTAGTATGTTTAGCGGCAAAACAGAAGAGTTAATTAGAAGGTTAAAAAGAGCGAAGATTGCTAATTTACAAGTAGCTATCTATAAACCTGCCACCGATACTCGTTTTGATGTCAATAAAGTGGTGAGCCACGATGCAAATTCTATTGAATCCATCCCGGTAAAAAATGCAAGTGAAATTTTAGCACTCGCTACAACGGCCGATGTGATTGGTATAGATGAAGCTCAGTTTTTTGATGCAGGAATTATTGAAGTTTGCGAAACACTGATGATGCGAGGTAAAAGAGTCATTGTAGCAGGACTGGATATGGATTATTTAGGCAAACCCTTCGGACCCATGCCCTCTTTATTAGCCACCGCCGATTTTATTACCAAGCTTCATGCCATTTGTGTAAAGTGTGGGCACTTAGCAAATATTTCATATAGAACTAGTGATGAAGAAGGAACGGTGGTATTAGGCGAGAAAAATAATTACGAACCAAGGTGTCGCATTTGCGACACTAAATAATATTCGCTTTAGCAAATAAAGTAAAATGAAAATACATTTGAAATCGATTCTTACTTTATTGAAAAAAGATATGTTGCTTGAATTCAGACAACAGTATACTTTTTTTGGCATCTTATTATATATCGCCTCCACTACTTTTGTCATTTACTTAACCATGGGCCAGCCCGATGATGAAGTATGGAATGGTTTATTTTGGATTACGCTTTTATTTATTTGTATCAATACCGTTGCCAGAAGTTTTTTACAAGAAGGCAGAGGTCGTATGCTTTACTTTTATACTATTGCAAGTCCTATACATTTTATCTTTTCTAAATTAATTTACAATAGCTTACTCATGTGCTTTATGAGTGGATTAAGTTTGCTATTATTTACTTTATTATTAGGCAATCCCTTAGAACATAGCTTGCTTTTCTTTGGCTTAAGTTGCTTAGGAGGCATTAGCCTTAGTTTGGTATTTAGCTTCCTTGCAGCTATTGCTTCTAAAGCACAGCAGCCCTCTGCTATTATGGCGATCCTCGGTTTTCCATTAATTATTCCGCAGCTAATGTTACTTATGAAAATTGCCAATATTGCTTTTGCCGATGTGGTACAAAATGGACTACCCGAATTAGTAGGTTTATTATGCGGCTTTGATATTATGATTGTAGCACTATCCTATATCCTTTTCCCATTTTTATGGAAGGAATAAATGAAGTGTTAAAATTATTAATTTTAACACGATAGTGTAGATTAAAAAAATCAAATAAAGAAGCAAATAAAAATAAAATATATTTTAATAATTTTATTTTTATGCGGCTTAGAATTGTAGGTGACGAACTGTTTGCCCGTTATTAATAAGTTGCTTTAAGGATTCTATTCCAATGGTTAAGTGTCTTTCCACAAATTGCGCTGTTACTTTAGAATCGCTGGCTTCTGTTTTCACTCCTTCTGGTACCATGGGAGAATCGCTTACTAATAATAAAGCACCTGTAGGAATTTTATTGTAAAAGCCCACTGTAAAAATAGTAGCTGTTTCCATATCAATTGCGTAAGCTCTAATATCAGTTAAATATTCTTTGAATTTTTCATCGTGCTCCCATACTCTTCTATTCGTTGTATACACAGTGCCTGTCCAATAATCTACACCGCTATCGCGAATGGTAGTGGATATTGCTTTTTGTAAGGCGAAGGCAGGTAAGGCTGGCACTTCTGGTGGAAAATAATCGTTGGATGTACCCTCTCCTCTTATAGCTGCAATAGGTAAAATTAAATCACCTATTTTATTTCTCTTTTTTAAGCCTCCGCATTTACCTAAAAATAGAACTGCTTCAGGTTGAATGGCCGTTAATAAATCCATAATCGTAGCAGCCCCCGGACTACCCATTCCAAAATTAATAATGGTAATACCGTCGGCTGTAGCGCACTGCATAGGCCTATCCTTACCGATTACTTCTACCTTATGCATTTCTGCAAACATATTCACATAATGGCTAAAATTAGTCAGTAGTATAAAGCGACCTAATTGGTCTAAGCTAGCGCCCGTATACCTTGGCAACCAATTCTCTACGATATCTTCTTTTGTTTTCATACTATCGAATTTTAAGGTTTCTACTACTTATCTTTGGGCAAAGTATTATATAAAAATACGAATTTTAATTTAAATGATAGTTCTACAGTATCCTAGCTACCCTTTTAAAATAAAAGCCCTCCATGGGAAGGATCAAATATTTGACCCCTTTAGAAAGAGTTGGGTGGTACTTACACCAGAAGAATGGGTAAGACAAAACCTATTACAATACCTGGTTCAAAATCTAAATTATCCTGCTAGTTTGATAGCAGTAGAGAAAGAAATTAAATTAGGAGAACTTTCTAAACGCTTTGATATAGTCGTGTATAAAAATGAACTACCTTGGATGATTATTGAATGTAAAGAAGCAAAGGTTAAATTGAATGAAAAAACGATGGAACAAATTTTACAATACCAGCAAGTACTAACGGCCCAGTATTTATTTATGAGCAATGGACATGAAACAGTTGGCGCTAAAATAGAATCGGGGAAACTGCAAGCTTTGCAAAATTTCCCCGAATACTTATAAAATATTTCTTCCAATCTACTAAGGGAAGATACCTAATTCAGCATAAGAAGTGCCTACTTTATTAATAGCACATACATAGGCTGCAGAACGCATATCTGGAATAGCTGGATTGGCTTTCCAAATTTCCATAATCTCTCTTGTAGCAGTAATCATAGTTTCTTCTAATCCACTATGCACTAAATCAATTTCATCTGGACCATGTGCAATAATTAATTTTTCAGATGCTGATACTTTTTTACCTGTTAAATCTTCTATTTGTTTTAATATATGTATGTTGGCGTTTTCAGTAAATCTTTTTTCTAAACGACCATATCTTACGTGACTTAAATTTTTCAACCACTCAAAATA
>JBEIIN010000131.1:0-4609 GCA_040380795.1 Sediminibacterium sp.
CAATTCACCCATTTAGAGCACGATCAAATTTTTAAATACCAAAAAGCATTTGGTTATACTAAAGAAGATTTAGAGAATATTATTACACCCATGGCTACCGATGGCAAAGAACCTATTGGTTCGATGGGTACCGATACTCCTTTAGCAGTTCTCAGCGACCAGCCTCAACATATCACTAGTTACTTCAAGCAATTATTTGCACAAGTAACCAATCCACCCATTGATCCTATTCGCGAAAGAATGGTGATGTCACTTGCGACTTTTGTGGGAAGCCAAGGTAATTTATTAACAGAGGACCCAATGGCTAGTCACTGTGTTGCTTTAAAACATCCTATTTTAAATAACCACGAATTAGAGAAAATTAGAAGTATTGATACAGGTGTATTCCAAGCCAAAACATTACAATGTTATTTTAGAGCAAATGGCAAAGAAGGTTCTTTGAAAAAAGGATTAGATCGCTTATGCCGTTATGCAGTAGATGCTGTAGAAGATGGTTTCGAAGTTATTGTTTTAACCGACCGTTCTATTGACTCTGAACATGCTGCTATTCCAACACTTCTTGCTTGTGCGAGTGTGCATCATCATTTAATTAGAAAAGGATTAAGAGGCAAAGTAGGTATTATCGTGGAAGGTGGCGATGTTTGGGAAGTACATCATTATGCTTGCTTAATTGGCTTTGGGGCTACTGCTATTAATCCTTATATGGCGCTGTCTACTATTCGTGATATGAAATTGCACGATAAAATTAAATCGGATTACGACGCAGAAAAATTAAAGAAGAATTATATTAAAGCGGTGAATGAAGGATTGTATAAAGTATTCTCTAAAATGGGTATCTCTACTTTACAATCTTATCAAGGCGCCCAAATATTTGAAATTATTGGTATTAATAAAGAAGTAGTAAATCGTCATTTTACGGGTGTTACTTCTAGAATAGATGGAATGGGCTTAGATGAAATTGCTAAAGAAATTTTAGCCAAGCATGATTTAGCCTTTGCTAAAAAATCTTCTCCAGTGGACAGGCTCACTGAAGGCGGTGTATATCAATGGAAGCGTCGAGGTGAATTTCATTTATTCAATCCACAAACCATTCATTTATTACAGCACTCTACTAAAATGAATGATTATCCTAGCTTTAAAAAATATTCAAAGCTAGTCAATGATCAAACGGAGAAAGCTTGTACCCTAAGAGGCTTATTTGATTTTAAACCAACACGCCCCTCTATTTCAATTGACGAAGTTGAACCAGCAAGCGCTATCTACAGACGCTTTGCAACAGGTGCCATGTCCTTCGGATCTATTTCTTGGGAGGCACATACTACACTTGCTATTGCCATGAACCGCTTAGGTGGAAAGTCGAATACAGGAGAAGGAGGTGAAGATGAAATCCGTTATCAAAAATTACCGAATGGCGATTCTATGCGCAGCTCCATTAAGCAAGTAGCCAGTGCAAGATTTGGTGTAACAAGTTATTATTTATCTGAAGCAGATGAATTACAAATAAAAATGGCACAAGGTGCAAAACCAGGTGAAGGCGGACAACTCCCTGGCGATAAAGTAGATGACTGGATTGGTAAAACAAGACATGCCACGCCTGGTGTGGGATTAATTTCTCCACCACCACATCATGATATTTATTCTATCGAAGATTTATCACAATTAATTTTTGATTTAAAAAATGCCAACCGTGCTGCAAGAATTAATGTAAAATTAGTTTCTAAAGCAGGTGTAGGTACCATTGCTGCAGGTGTGACCAAGGCAAAAGCCGATGTAGTTTTAATTGCTGGTTTTGATGGAGGTACAGGCGCTTCCCCATTAAGTTCAATTAAGCATGCAGGATTGCCATGGGAATTAGGATTAGCAGAAACGCATCAAACCTTGGTTAAAAATAAATTACGTAGTCGTGTGGTGGTGCAAGCCGATGGACAAATGAAAACAGGACGCGATATTGCTATTGCTACTTTATTAGGAGCAGAAGAATGGGGCGTGGCTACTGCTGCATTAATAGTAGAAGGATGTATTATGATGCGTAAATGTCATATGAATACTTGTCCGGTGGGTGTAGCAACACAAGATCCTGAATTACGCAAACGCTTTAAAGGAGACCCCGATCATGTGGTGCGCTTCTTTGAATTTATTACCCAAGAGCTGCGTGAAATTATGGCTGAATTAGGCTACCGTACTATTAATGAAATGGTAGGTCAAGTAGACGCCTTAACCATGCGTGAAAATATAAACCATTGGAAGTATAAGAATTTAGATTTATCTGATGTATTGTATAAAGAACCTGCTGAAGCCGGTGTGGGTTTATATCAAACAGAAACACAGGATCATTTAATGAGTGAAGTCTTGGATTGGCAATTACTAGCAGCTGCGAAACCAGCTATTGAAAAGAAGGAAAAAGTAAAGGCTTCTTTCCCTATAAAAAATACAGATCGTACTACTGGCACCATTGTTTCTAATGAAATAACGAAAGTACATAAAGCCGAAGGTTTACCTGAGGATACTATTCATTTTAATTTTAAAGGAACAGCAGGACAAAGTTTTGGGGCCTTCAATACCAAGGGTGTTACCTTAGAGTTAGAAGGGGATGCGAATGATTATTTTGGAAAAGGATTAAGTGGTGCGCAGTTAATTGTATATCCCGATAAAAAAGTAAAATATATACCTGAAGAAAATATTATCATTGGTAATGTGGCCTTATACGGTGCCACTAGTGGCATTGCCTTTATAAGAGGTAAGGCTGGTGAAAGATTTGCTGTGCGTAATTCAGGTGCTACAGTGGTGGTGGAAGGCATTGGCGATCATGGTTGCGAATACATGACAGGTGGTGTGGCTGTAATATTAGGCAAAACAGGTAGAAACTTTGGAGCAGGCATGAGTGGAGGTATTGCTTTTGTCTATGACGTAGAAAATAATTTTGAAGTTTTGTGTAATAAAGAAATGGTAGAATTAGAAGCGCCTGATAAAGAGGATGTAGCCTTACTTAAAAAATTAATTCAAGCACATTTTGATAAAACAGGAAGCGCAGTGGCTAAATTTATTTTAGCTGACTTTGATAATCAATTAAAACAGTTTGTAAAAGTGTTTCCTTCTGAGTACAAAAAAGCTTTAGCGAAACAAAAATCAAAATTAGTAGCAAGTAAATAAAGAATATGGGCAAGCCAACCGGATTTAAAGAATTTACGAGAGAACTCCCTACTAAAGTTGCAGTAGCGGAGCGCAAAAAAAATTATAACGAGTTTGTTAACTTACTTCCTGAGCAAAAGTTAAACGAACAATCGGCGCGTTGTATGAATTGCGGTGTACCCTTCTGTCACAATGGATGTCCTTTAGGTAATATTATTCCTGAATTCAATGATGCAGTCTACCGTAAAGAATGGAAAGATGCTTATGAGATTTTAATATCCACCAATAATTTTCCTGAGTTCACTGGAAGAATTTGCCCGGCCCCTTGCGAGAGTGCCTGCGTATTAGGTATTAATCAGCCGGCAGTGACCATTGAAGAAATTGAAAAACATATTATTGAAATAGCTTTTGAAAAAGGTTTTGTAACAGCGCGTAAACCTAAGGTTCGTTCTGGTAAAAAAGTAGCTGTCATTGGCTCTGGTCCTGCAGGACTTGCTACTGCTGCACAATTAAACTATGCTGGTCATGAAGTAACAGTGTATGAGCGTGATCCAAAACCAGGGGGTTTATTACGCTTTGGCATTCCCGATTTTAAATTAGAAAAAAATGTAGTAGAAAGACGCATTCGTTTATTAGAAGAAGAAGGCGTTAAATTTATTTGTAATGCCAATGTAGGTGTGAACATAAGAGTGAATGATATTATGCGCGACTATCATGCCGTGGTATTAGCAGGAGGTTCGACCATTCCAAGAGATTTAACCATTCCAGGAAGAAATTTAAAAGGCGTGCATTATGCCATGGATTTTTTAAAGCAGCAAAATAAAAGAGTGAGCACTATTGAAATTGAGGAAGAAGATTTAATGGCAAGTTCAAAAAATGTAATTGTGATTGGTGGCGGTGATACAGGAAGTGATTGTGTAGGAACTTCTAACAGACACAATGCAAAATCGGTAACTCAATTTGAATTATTACCTAAGCCTCCTGACGCAAGAGCCGATTATATGCCTTGGCCTACCTACCCTATGTTATTAAAAACAACTACTTCGCATGAAGAAGGGGCAGAAAGAATTTGGGGAGTTGCCACTAAAGCTTTTATTGGTGATGATAAAGGAAATTTAAAAGCATTACAAATTGTAGATCTAGAGTGGAGCGCTAGTGCAGATGGACGTCCTTCAAAATTTATTGAGAAATTAGGTATTGAAAGAGAAATTCCTTGTGAACTAGCCTTACTTGCCATGGGCTTCTTACATGCAGACCCAACAGGTATCATTGATGAACTAGGTGTTCAATTAGACGAAAGAGGAAATGTAAAAGCAACAGAACAAGCTTATCAAACCAATATAGCCAAAGTATTTACCGCTGGAGATATGCGTCGTGGACAATCTTTAGTGGTTTGGGCCATTAGTGAAGGCCGTGAATGTGCCCGTAAAGTAGATATCTTTTTAACTGGCTCCTCCTTATTAGAATCCAAGGATAGCAG
>JBEIIN010000132.1:0-4547 GCA_040380795.1 Sediminibacterium sp.
AATAGCCCCCGATTTTAACGGGATTCCCTTTTAATCATTTGCATGAACCTAATTCTGAATCAAATTTAGTACTTATCTATACTTGCTAGTTTTTATTTACTAACGGCTTGTTGAAAACTTAATCATTTTTATTATATTTATAATTCATTGACTAGATATGAAGCAAAAGCAAGGCATTAATTTTTTTAGCCTTACCATGATTGTGGTGAGTTTGGTCATTGGTATGGGTATTTTTAAAACGCCTGCCACCATTGCAGCTAAATCGGGTACGCCGCTTATATTTTTTAGTGCCTGGCTTATTGGAGGCTTGATTGCTTTGTTTGGAGCACTCACTTATGCAGAAATTGGACAAAGACTTCCAGTAATGGGAGGTTATTATAAAGTATTTGCACATTGTTATCATCCAGGGGTTGGTTTTACCATCAACGTTTTAATATTAATTAGTAATGCAGCATCGCTCGCGGTAGTGGCTTTAATTGGCGCCGACTATGTAAGTGATTTATTATTTGGACAACCTTCTGGTACTTTTTTTAATATTATAGTGGCCTCTGCTTCTGTAGGACTTTTTTATATTGTTAATTTACTGGGCTTAAAAACAAGTAGTCGCACGCAGAATATTTTAATGGTGGTGAAAATTTCTTTAATTGTACTTTTAATTTCTTCATTGTTTAAAGGTGTCACGGTTCCTCCACATGGAATTAATGAAGGAAAAATTTATACTTATGATGGAACCAATGGGGCTTTATTGTTACTAGTAAGTTTAGTTTCTGTATTTTTTACTTATGGAGGCTATCAACAAACTATCAATTTTGGATCGGAAGTAAAATCGGCTAAGACCATGCAAAGAGGAATTGTGGTGGGCATACTTGTAGTACTATTTTTATATTTAGCCATTAACTACACATATATTCAAGTAATAGGTTTTGATCAAATGAAAAATGCCAATGCCATTGGTTCATTATTATTTGAAGCTTGGTTTGGAAAATTTGGGGCCAAGGTTTTTGACTTTGCCATGGTCTTAAGTGTACTTGCCTATGTGAATGTCATATTAATGAGTAACCCGCGTGTGATGTTTGCCATGAGTGAGGATAAAGTACTACCTGCTATTTTTCAAAAGAAACATCCTAAAACCGATGCCCTCGTTCCTGGCTTAACAGTATTTGCAATTACTACAATTTTGGTTACTTTTTTTGGTAAGGGGGTAGATGACGTACTTAGTTTCAGCATCTTTTTAGATTGTATGGGCATGAGCACTTCGGCCGCTACCTTACTTATATTAAGAAGAAAAAATCAGGGGGACAGCGCCGTAACTGGAGCTTTAAGAAAATGGACGCCTATTTTCTGTGTGGTTTTTGTACTTTCCTATGCTTTAGTGGCCTCTGCGGTGGTTATTGATAAGCCCTATTCCGCCTTAACTGCCATTATTCTACTATGTATTGTACTCATATTATATAGAGTATTTTATTATAAGCCTTCTAAATAAAAAAAGGGGGGACTTATCCTGCGGCTCAAATCCCATTTTAAAGGCGTCTTGGCTTTATTTATGACGAAAAAAGCTAATTTCTAGCCTTTCATCGTTACTAATTGCTGTTCAGCGCTTGCCTTTTCCGTCTGTCTAAAAATTACTGAACTAGGCCTTTATGTACTATTTTTGTACTGTAAAAAGAGTTCTAACAATACATTACATGAAATACATAATAACAATAAGCTTATTTTTCTCTTCCATTAGCTTGATGGCGCAAGAACCCGCTCAGTGGGATCTAAGATCTTGTGTTCAGTATGCCATTCAGCATAATATCTCTGTTCAACAGGCTGATGTGCAGGCAAGACTCGCTAAACTACAGGCAGAATTGGCTAAATCCAACCGACTACCCACTATTAGTGGTTCCACAGGAATGGGCTTAAGATTAGGCCGTTCTATTGACCCTACAACCAACGATTTCACTAACACTCAATTTTTATTCAACAATTTTGGAGTGAATGGTGGTATGCAATTATTTAATGCAGGCAGGTTGAGAAATAATGCAGAAGCGAGTAGCTTAAGTTGGTTCGCAAGTGAAACCGATAAGCAAACCATTGCCAATGATATTTCATTGAATGTGGCTACTTTCTATTTACAAATTTTATCTGCCATTGAGCAAACTGAAATTGCTAAAATTCAAATACAACAAACAAAAGAGCAATTAGCGGCTACTACTAAAAGAGTAGAAGTAGGTTTATTGCCAGAGTTAAACTTATTAGAATTAGAAACACAGTTAGCCAATGATAGCAGTAGTTATATCACTGCTATTTCTAATGTACAACAAGGCAAATTAAATTTAATGGCCTTATTGAACTTAGACGCTTCTCAAAATTTTGAAATTGTATCACAACCCGTTGATCAAATTAAATTACAATCTTTTGCCGATTTGCAACCTGATTATGTATTTAATTATGCTTCTCAAAACTTGCCGAACGTTAAAGCAGCTTCTTTAAGAGTGAAGGCAGCGCAAAAAAATACTTTAGTAGCTAAGGCAAGCTTTTATCCAACCATTAGCTTTGGATATAATTTAACTTCTAACTTTTCTAATCAGTTCAATTACATTAGTGGTTTTCAGGCAAATGGTTTTAGCACACCTACTGCTGCATCTCCATTTGTAACTGTGAATAGCGCCAAGTATTATGTTCAATCGCCCATATTTACTCCTGTTACTTCAACAAGAAATTGGAGCTCTGTATGGAATGGTTGGAGAACACAGGTAGATAACAATTTTGGTCAAAACGTTGGCTTGCAAATGTCCATTCCTATTTTCAATGGTAATCAAGCTAAAATTGCCTACAAGCAATCTAAATTGAATTTGCAAAGTGTAACCTTACAAGAAGAGAATACACAACGTAAATTAAAACAAGATATTTATGCAGCCTACACCAATGCGGTGGTTGCTTTCAATAAATTAAATGCTACTCAAAAAGCATTGAACGCTGCTGAAAAAACTTACCAATTTGCAAGCAAAAGATATGAGTTAGGTTTATTAGGCACCATAGAATTATTAAACAATCAAAATAACTACCTAAGAGCTAAAGTTAATTTTAAGACTGCTCAATACGAGTATGTATTTAGAATTAAATTATTAGAGTTTTATAAAGGGGAAGCATTAACATTATAATAAGAAAAATAAGCAGTAAAAAATAAATACAATGAATAAGAAATTAATTTGGATAAGCGTTGCAGTAGTAGCCGTTATAGTGCTTTTGGTAGGGCTTAAAAAAGCAGGTGTGATTGGCAAGGTAGACGGTACTGAAGTGACTACTGAAAAAGTACAACTAAGAACTATTACCGAGTCGGTGAATGCAAGTGGTAAAGTATATCCTGAAGTGGAAGTAAAAGTAAGTCCAGATATCTCTGGCGAGATCGTAAACTTATTTGTGGAAGAAGGAGACAAGGTAACTAAAGGACAAGTATTGGCTAAAATTTATGCCGATATTTATTCTTCTCAAAGAGATCAAGTAACAGCGAGTGTAAACCAAGTAAAAGCGCAATACGAGAACGTAAAAGCAGCATTAAGTGGTTTGAAAACTGCTTATGATAATACCAAAGCAACCAACGAGCGATTTAAAAAATTATTTGCCGATAAGATTGTTTCAAGATCTGAATACGAACAAACAGAACAAGCTTTTCGTTCTGCAGAGTCTTCTTATAATTCAGCTAAGGAATCAATTAAAAGTGGTGAAGCGCAAATTCAAGGCG
This sequence comes from Sediminibacterium sp., assembly GCA_040380795.1. Classification (GTDB taxonomy): domain Bacteria; phylum Bacteroidota; class Bacteroidia; order Chitinophagales; family Chitinophagaceae; genus Sediminibacterium. The sequence goes on from JBEIIN010000132.1 coordinate 3,728, forward strand.
TAAGAGCACAATTAGCTAGAGCTGAAAAAGATTTAGCCCGTACTATTATTACTTGTCCAATGGACGGTATTATTAGTTTAATGAATGTTAAAAAAGGAGAGCGTGTGGTAGGTACTGCTCAAATGACCGGTACTGAAATGATGCGTGTAGCAGATATGAAAAGTATTGAAGTAAGAGTAGATGTAGGAGAGAATGATATTACAAAAGTTAAATTAGGAGATACTGCATTAGTAGAAGTAGATGCTTATAATAATAGAAAGTTTAAAGGCATAGTCTATAAAATTGCCAACCCTATTACATCTACTGCTAATACTTCTGCTTCTTCTGCAGAAGTAGCTAATTATAAAGTGCATATTAGATTGCTTACAGATAGTTATACCGATTTAGTAAAGGATAATAATATTTTCCCTTTCAGACCAGGTATGACAGCAAGTGCTGATATTCAAACAAAATCAAAAGTGAATGTGGTGACTGTTCCATTGAATGCAGTTACGACTAGAGATAAAGAAGGTGAAGGAAAAGATACAAAAGTGGGTTCTGGTAAGCCAGAGGAAAAGCCTGCTGACAATGGTAATGCTTCGAAAGAGGAAGAATTATCGGAAGTGGTATTTGTTTTAGGCAAGGACAATAAAGTGAAAATGGTGAAAGTGAAAACCGATATCCAAGACCTTAACTATATTGAGATCATTGGATTGAAAGTGGGAGATGAAGTGATTACAGGGCCTTATAGTACTGTAAGCAAGACCTTAAAAGAAGGAACCCTTGTAAAAGTGGTCACTAAGGAGAAGCTTTTTGAAGAAAAGAAATAAGAAGCGAGTAA
>JBEIIN010000133.1:0-4519 GCA_040380795.1 Sediminibacterium sp.
AATAGTTTTGATACTCAAGATGGGAGTATTGTCATTGGCAATTTAGGAAGTATTGAAAAAAAAGCAGACGAGTATTCTTGGGTAAGTAATTTTACATCAAAGCATTATTTTAAAGATATTACTATCAGTCCTATTCATTCAAATGAAGAGGTGGAAAAACAAAAATCTGTTCAATGGCCTTGGATAGCATTCATTTTATTTATTTTAGCCATTGCAGCAATTGTATTTAAATCTTTTTAAATATGCTTGAAACTCATAAACAATTTTCTCCCTGTCCCATTTGTAATAAGGAAGACATATCTAGTTTACTCCATACCAAGGATTACTCACTTACAGGCGAAGATTTTCAAATTATCCAATGCGCCAATTGTAGTTTAGAATACACCCATCCAGCACCTAGTAAAGAAGCCATTGCGCCTTATTATAATTTTCCTTCTTATATATCACATACCGACACGAAAGAAGGTTTAGTAAACCAAATTTATCATAAAGTAAGAAATCATACACTTACACAAAAGACAAACTGGGTACAATCTCTGTTTACAGGCCATAAGGGCCAATTATTAGAAGTGGGGGCTGGTACTGGGGCATTTGCGCATTCTATGTTAAAAAAAGGCTGGAAAGTGACAGCATTAGAACCTGATGCAGCGAGTCGACAAAAAGCCCTAGAAAACTATGATATAAACTTACTACCTATTGAAGAACTCTTTCAATTAGAGCCTGCTAAATATGAAGTCATTACTTTATGGCATGTATTAGAACATGTACATGATTTAAATGCCTACATGAAAACATTCAATAGTTTACTCAAGCCAAATGGAAGGTTAATTATAGCTGTACCCAATTATACAAGTTACGATGCAGGGTTTTATAAGAATTTCTGGGCCGCCTATGATGTACCTAGGCATTTATATCATTTCTCACCTTTATCCATGTATTATTTAGCCAAAAAACATAAAATGAGTATTGTGCAAAAGCTACCAATGTGGTTTGACAGCTTTTATGTTAGCCTTCTAAGTGAAAAATATAAACAATCGGGTATAATAGGAATGATGCGTGCTTTTTTTGTTGGCTGTATTTCTAATTTAATAGCATTACGCAATACTGATAGGGGAAGCTCCATGATTTATGAAATAAGAAAGATTGACTAGAATTATCGTAGACGAATTTCTACTAAAACAGGCCAAGATTTACCTGTTATAAAAAAGGTTTTCTTACCAGCATGATAGGCAATCCCATTCATTACATAGCCTGCATCAATACTTAAAGGATCATACTTAACGCCCGCTTGAGATAGTAAATTACTAAAATCAATACTACTTTTAACCTGACCAGTTTGTGAATCAATGACGACCACTTCATTTCGACCATAGACATTAGCGTATAATTGTCCGTTCGCATATTCTAGTTCGTTGATATTACTCAAATAACCATATTGATTAAATACACCCAAGGTTTTCTGTAGAGAAAAATCAATGGGGTTTACAAAATAGATATTGCTTTCACCAGTAGAAACAATTAAAGAAGTATCGTTATGTGTGAGTCCCCAGCCTTCATAGGGCCAGTATAATTCGTTAGTCTTTTTTAATGTTTTCACATCATAGACAAAAACTTTATGGGTTTTCCAAGTAAGTTGATAAATTTTATCTTGAAAAAGGGTAGTACCTTCTCCAAAATATTCTTTATCTAATTTTACTTTATTACCTAAGGGCTTCATATTGGAATCCAATATTTGTAAAACACTTTTTCCTTCCAATCCTGTACTCTCAATTAATTTGTTGCCATTCCATTCTAAACCTTGTGTATAGGAACTTGTATCATGAGGGTAAACTTTTATGACTTCATACGATAAAGCAGTAGGGGCTGCTATAGCATTTTCATTATTAGCATCAATATTATTACCTGTATTACATGCGAATAACACAGCTGTTAATATAACCGATAATATAGAAGCTTGTTTATTCATTGCTATTGTAACTAATAAAGTTTTGTATTATGATCTACTATAAAATTATATATATTAGTATAAATTATATGTTCAAAAATAAATCTATACGTTAAATCTGAAATGCATTACATCACCATCTTTCACAATATATTCTTTTCCCTCAATTCTTAGTTTCCCGTTCTCTCTACAAGCAGCCTCGCTTTTGAATTTAATAAAATCATCAAATGCAATGACCTCTGCTTTAATGAACCCTTTTTCAAAATCGGTATGAATAACACTAGCGGCTTGTGGCGCTTTCCAGCCTTTGCCAACAGTCCAAGCGCGCACTTCTTGCACACCCGCAGTAAAATAAGTTTCTAAGTTTAATAATTTATAAGCCGATTGAATTAAGCGGTTTAAAGCAGGTTCAGTCATCTTATATTCATCCATAAATACCGCTCTATCTGCTGGATCTTCCAATTCTGCAATCTGTGACTCAATATTATTACACATTACAATTACTTCAGCACCTTCCACTTTAGCCATATCCACTAACATAGCTGAAAATTTATTGCCTGTATGCATAGAAGCTTCATCTACATTGGCTACATACATCACTGGTTTTTCAGTTAATAAAAAACTATCTGCAATGGCTAGTCTGTCTTCTTTAGATAAGTTCAATGAACGAATACTTTTCCCTTGCTCTAAATGTGTTTTACATTTTTGTAATACCTCTAATTCTACTTTGGCCTTCGGATCGGTTTTAGCCATTTTCTCGCAGCGTTGAATTTTCTTATCTACGCTATCTAAATCTTTTAGCTGTAATTCAGTTTCAATAATTTCTTTATCAGCAATAGGGTTAATAGCACCTTCTTCTCTTAATACATTTTCATCTTCAAAACATCTGATGACATGTATAATGGCACTCACTTCTCTAATATTGGCTAAAAACTTATTGCCTAATCCTTCCCCCTTACTTGCGCCTTTTACTAAACCAGCAATGTCCACAATTTCTAATTGAGTAGGCACAATTCTGTTAGGAATAATTAAATCTGCTAATTGTTGCATTCTATTATCGGGTACATCCACTAAACCAACATTGGGTTCGATGGTACAGAATCTGTAATTGCTTGCCTGCGCTTTGGCACTATTACTAACTGCATTAAATAAGGTCGATTTTCCTACATTGGGTAATCCCACAATCCCTGCCTGTAAAGCCATAATATCTATTGTTTTAAGAGCGCAAAAATACAATTCTAAACTCAAAAATGACTATATTAGAACCATAAACAATAGATTATGGCCTTGAATATTATTTGGATGGGGTTTTTTGTAATTGCCTTTATCATTGCCCTATGTAAACTTGTTTTTTTGGGCGATACCACCATTTTCAAGTTATTAGCCGATGGTATCTTTGATTCGGCAAAGTCCTCTGTAATTGATGTCGCCTTCCCTCTAGCGGGCACCATGGTCTTTTTCTTAGGTTTAATGAATATTGCTGAAAAAGCAGGGGCTATCCAAAAGCTAGCCAAATGGATGAATCCATTTTTAAGTCGTTTATTCCCGGAAGTACCGGCTAATCATCCAGCCATGGGCCAGATGGTGATGAATTTTTCTGCCAATATGTTAGGATTAGATAATGCAGCCACTCCTTTTGGTTTGAAAGCCATGGAGAGTTTACAAAGTTTAAACCCTGAAAAAGAAAAGGCCACCAATGCCCAAATCATGTTTTTGGTATTACATACCAGTGGGCTCACCATTATTCCTTTAACTATAATTTCTTATAGGTTAGCAGCAGGCTCTCAAGATGCAGCGAGTATTTTTATACCCTGCGTTTTAGCCACCATTGGCACTACGCTCGCTTCTATATTAATGGTAGGATTTTATCAAAAATTAAAATGGGATAAGGTTTTAATTAGTTGGTTAATAGCTTTAGTATTAATAATGGTGGGTGTGCTATTGGGAGTAAACTCTTTAAGTTCCGCTAATAAAGAAATATTTTCAAAAGTAATTGGTAGCGGATTATTACTTGTTATCATTGTTGCGATTATACTTGGCGGTGCTTATAAAAAAGTATCTGTGTTCGATGCCTTTATCGAAGGCGCTAAAAATGGTTTTGAGGTAATTATAAAAATCATACCTTATTTAGTAGCCATGTTAGTAGCTATTCGTGTATTCAGAGATAGCGGTGCCATGAATTATGTTTTAAATGCCATTACTTATTTAATTCAACTCACAGGAATGAATACTGAATTTATAGGAGCATTGCCGGTGGCCATTATGAAACCTTTAAGTGGTAGTGGGGCAAGGGGAATGATGTTAGATATATTTCAAAACCAAGGACCCGATTCTTTTGTAGGTAAATTAGCCTCCATATTTCAGGGATCTGCAGATACAACTTTTTATATAATAGCCCTATATTTTGGAAGTGTAGGTATTAAAAAAATTAGATACGCTTTATGGGCTGGCATATTTGCAGATATAATAGGGGTGGTCATTGCCATATTAATTGGCTATGTATTTTTTAAGTAATATCCCCAATAATTAGTGCTAAAAAATTAATGAATTGATAAATTCTTAAAAGTATCTACT
>JBEIIN010000134.1:0-4510 GCA_040380795.1 Sediminibacterium sp.
AACCACCCACAAGGCATAACATACTTAAAGCTAATTCCCAATAAGTGACAGCACTTGGAACGCCATAAGCCACACGCGCCATCATTACCATAGGCGAGCTAAAGGGAATCATACTTGCCCAAAATGCAATAGGTGTATTGGGGTTTTGGGTAACCATATTGGTAATGATATAAGAAAAAATAAGTGGCATGGTAATAGGGAACATTAAACTTTGTGCATCCTGAGGGTCTTCGTTCACTGTACTTCCCACTGCTGCAAATAAAGCTGCATAAAATAAATAACCACCAATAAAATAAAATATAAAGCAAAAAATAATCAAAGGCCAATTAGCGGTAGAAATAGTATGTTGAAATTCATAAATTTTTTGTGCGGATTCACTGGCTTGCATCATGCCACCTGCCATTGTTCCGTTGTTCTGTTGTAAAGTTTCTACCTGATTTTGAATATCAGATGGTAAGAAGCCTGAAGCAGCGCTAGTTAAACCAATAATTAAAACAATCCATAATAAAAACTGAGTCAAGCCCACTGCCCCAATACCAATAATTTTACCCATCATTAATTCAAAAGGCTTCACACTACTAATAATAACTTCTGCAATACGGTTGGTCTTTTCTTCCATCACTCCACGCATGACCATGGCACCATAAATAAACATAGTCATATATATAAGTAAGCCACTCGCATAGCCAATACCCATGGCTAGGCCTGCATTACTTTCTTTGCTAGAACTTCCTTTGTCCTCATAGGCTTTTAATTCAGCTACTTGGGAGGCTTTATGTATAGAATCTAAAATATTTTGTTGAACACCGGCATCTTGTAACATTTGATCCTCAATAGCGCTATTAATTCTGTTACTAATACTTTCTTGTAGCATTAAGCCCATCGACTTTTTGGATCTTAAAATATAATCCGACTTAGTACCTTTTTCAAATTGAGGTAAAATTAAAATATCGGTATATCCTTTTTCAACATAGTTAGACGTATCTACTTTTTCAGGAAAACTAAAACTAATTTGATTGGTATTTTTTAAAGAATTTTTGATATAGCCATTCGGATCTATCACGGCAATTTTTCTATATTCTACCCCAGAAACAGAGAAGTAGATAGAAGCAGCTATTAAACCCACTATTAATAAAGGTGTTAAAAAAGTAAGGATTAAAAAACGTTTATTTTTTACCCTGCTGCTGTATTCTCTTTGTATAATTAACCAAGTCTTATTCATTATAATTTTTTTTAAATATTTTGAAAGGCACGTGCACCTGCATGCGTTCCTTCTACTAGTTTAATAAATATTTCATTTAAAGAAGGTAGCACTTCATTAAAGCTTATTAATTCAATTTTTTGCTCAATGATATGTTGAAGTACATTATTTACTGTATGGCCTTCATTAATTTTAATTAAGTACTTAGAGCCAGTCTCATTGATGATAGTGAAAATGCTATTACTTGTTAAGCTAGCACCTGCTTTAATTTCAATAGAGAAATTATTTTCTTTAAACTGTTGCTTAATGTCTGACACTGAGCCATCTAAAATTTTCTTACCCAGGTTCACTAGTACAATATGATCACAAATTTCTTCCACTTGTTCCATACGGTGGGTACTAAATATAATGGTTGAACCTTTTTTAGCGAGCGCGTAAATTTCATCCTTGATTAAATTGGCGTTTAATGGATCAAGTCCGCTAAAAGGCTCGTCTAAAATAATTAATTTGGGCTCGTGTAAAACGGTAATGACAAATTGTAATTTCTGACTCATACCTTTACTCAAATCCTCTACTTTTTTATTCCACCAACTTTCCATCTCAAATTTCTTAAACCAGTACTTTATTTTTTCAGTAGCTTCTGCTTTAGACATCCCTTTTAACTGCGCAAGGTATAAAGCTTGTTCTCCAATTTTCATTTTCTTATACATACCTCTTTCTTCTGGCATGTAACCAATTTTTTCAATATCCACCATGGGATTAAAAGGGACGCCGTCTAATAAAATATTACCACTGTCCGGATAAAATATGCCGGTAATCATACGAAGCAAAGTGGTCTTACCTGCTCCATTAGGACCCAGTAAACCAAAAATACTTCCTCTTTCAATATCAAAGCTAATATCGTCTACTGCTTTTTGAGTAGCATAATATTTTTTTAAATTTTGTAAGCTTAACAAGGCGTCCATAGTAAGAAATTTATAGTTCAAATATAAACTCATTTTCACATATTTATTTTTAAAATAAGGAAGAGTGGAAATTTAACCTAGGTTTTGTGAATATATTTAGTAGGATTGGGAAAAGAGTTGGCTATCTTCGCAGAAACTTAGCATATATGTTCAATAAGAAAACGCTTTATATTTCTCTTGCATTTATTTTGGCAGTAGGCCTTAGTAGTTGGGGTTTTTTAGTGCACCGCACTATTCATCAAATAGCCATTTATAGTTTACCAGAACCTTTGCAATCTTTTATGCATAAAGAAATGAATAATTTAGTGGCTAATTCTACCAGACCAGATATAAGAAGAAACACAGATAAAACTGAAGCGACTAAACATTTTATTGACTTAGAAGCCTATGGCCCGAATGCTGCCAATATGATGCCACTTGATTGGGCAACTGCAGTTAAAAAATACAATCAAGATACCTTGCTTAAATATGGTTATGTGCCATATGTTATCGTAAATCAATTAGAAAAATTAACGAACGCTTTTCGTTCTAAAAATAAAGACAGCATCTTATTTTATGCTGCCGATTTAGGACATTATATTGGAGATGCCCATGTGCCTTTACATACAACACTTAATTACGATGGTCAATTGACTGGACAAAAAGGCTTACATAGTTTATGGGAATCCTTTGTGCCTGAATTAAGAATTGATCAGTATCAGTTATATAATGCACACAAGGCCACTTATATTAAGAACCCAAGCGAGGCTATATGGATAGATATAAGAGTTGCCGCTGGCTTAGTGCCTGAATTATTGGCGATAGAAAAAGAGGTTTCTATTCAGTTCAAGCCTGAAACAAAATACAAAACGCAGATGCGTTATGGTCGTGAAACAAAAGTATACACTAAAGAGTTTGCCGAAGCCTATGCGAATGGATTAGGACCTACGGTGAACAAGCAATTAATTGCATCAGCTAATATGATTGCCGATTTTTGGTACACTGCTTGGGTAAATGCAGGCAAGCCTAATATGACAACCCGTGAAATTTCAATAAATCTGAGTTCGGAATTAAAATCATTTAAAATGAATCGTTTAATTAAGGACGATTTATTATTAAGCAAGAAAGAAAAGCCAGAGAATTAGTATTGCGCTAATTGATACTTTAATTATAATACTATATCAAAATACTATTTCAAAGTACTTTATTCTAGTATTACTAAAATTATAATATAGAAGCTATTTGTTGGGCAAGCTTTTGTCCATCCATTGCAGCACTTACAATACCTCCTGCATAGCCTGCGCCTTCCGCACAAGGATAAAGATTTTTGATTTGCGGATGATGCAATCTATCTGCCTCTCTTGGAATACGAACGGGTGAAGAGGTTCTACTTTCAGTGGCCACCACTACCGCGTCATTAGTATAATATCCTTTCATCTTTTTTCCAAAGGCCTTAAAACCTTCTTGTAATGTACGGTGTACAAAATGGGGTAGTACTTCATTCAAAGGCGCCGATTGTAATCCTGGTAAATAACTAGCGTCAGGTAAATTTGCAGATATTTTATTGGAACAAAAATCTATTAGTCTTGCAGCGGGAGCTACTTGTAATCCACCACCTAATCTAAAAGCGGCTTGCTCCACTTCTTTTTGAAAGGCTAATAATAATAAGGGATGGTTATCGGGTAATTCAGATTTATTTTTTTTTAAATAATTGGCAGCAGCTGGAACATCTACCTGCACTACCATACCACTATTGGCATAGGGGTTATCTCTTTTGCTAGGGCTCCATCCATTCACCACAATTTCTCCAGGGGCAGTGGCGGCGGGTGCAATAATTCCTCCAGGGCACATACAAAAACTAAATACGCCTCTTTCACTTACTTGTTCCACCAAACTATAGGAAGCTGGAGGCAGGTGAGGGTCACGCACTAAGCAATGGTATTGAATAGCGTCAATAGCCGACTGTGGATGTTCAACCCTTACCCCTAAAGCAAAAGGTTTGGCTTCAATGCTAATATTTTTTTCAAATAATAAAGTAAATATATCTCGTGCAGAATGTCCTGTGGCTAAAATATAGGCAGAAGCCTTCATGCGATCACCATCGGCTGTTATTATTTCTTGAATGCAATCTTTTTCAATGACAAAGTCAACTAATTTTTTTTCAAACAAAACTTTACCGCCACTTGCTTCAATTTGTTCTCGCATGGCAGTAATAATATGGGGTAGTTTATTGGTTCCAATATGTGGATGCGCTTCGTATAAAATATTTTCATCGGCACCGAACTGATAAAAAATCTTTAATATTTTATCAATGTTTCCTCTTTTATTACTTCTAGTATATAATTTACCATCGCTATAGGTACCG
>JBEIIN010000135.1:0-4502 GCA_040380795.1 Sediminibacterium sp.
AAACTTTTTAGAACTTGGGGAATTGGTAATAAGAAAACCAATAATGGTATTTTATTATTAATTGCCATTCAAGATAAAAAAATTCGCATTGAGGTAGGATATGGTTTAGAAGGTGCCCTTCCCGATATTACTGCTAATAGTATTATTGACAACGATATTAAACCCGCCTTTAGACAGCAAGCTTATTATGAAGGCATTGACAAAGCCACAGATGATATTGCGAAAGCTGCAGTGGGTGAATATAAAGAGAAGCGTGAAAGAAGAACTAAAGGAAAGGGTAGCAACCCGTTACTCTTTGTATTTATATTATTTATTATAGTGGCCATACTTGGAAAAAAAGGTGGCGGCGGTGGTTCCAATATTGGTGGTGGAGGTTTTAATGATTTTGCTACAGGCATGTTACTTAGCACACTACTAAATGGGGGTGGCGGACGCTCCGGTGGTGGCGGATTCGGAGGTGGCGGTGGTGGCTTCGGTGGCTTTGGTGGTGGAAGTTCAGGTGGTGGTGGAGCTAGCGGTGGCTGGTAGGTTACATTCTTGGAATAACCGCTGTAACTATATCCACTAAATCTTGTTGTCCTTTAGCCTTCTTTGCTTTTAAAATTTCTGCCAATACCTTGGTGTTAAAATAAGGATCCGATTGACTACGATAATCCTTAGGAATACTTTCTCTAAATTTTACAATTAAATCTATTCCCTTTTTAAATTTACTAGGGTTGTTTACTTTATGTAGTAATTGTCCAAAGGCCACTGTCATATAAAATTTTTCAGCAGACTGGTCGTTTAAAATCTCAAACTGCTTAGCAATAAAATCAAAAATACTTTAATCACCGTATTTAGCAAGAATGGCTGTAACGGAAGTATTTAATCTCTTTTTAATTTTTTGAGTGGAAGCCTTGGTGGCAATAGATAATGCAGCGCTAGAATCAATTTTCTCAAGCGCATCTAAGGCAGCACCACTCACTATATAAGATGAGTCTTTTGTTAAAGAAGTAAATAAGTCAATATAGTCTTCGTTGTATGTACCTGATAAAGCGTCTATCGCTTGTTCTCTTACTTCGCTAGAAGGGTCCTGGCGGGCCAATTGCACAAATGTATTTTCGGTGGCTTCATCTAATAAAGTAGGGTTATAAGTTTGAATGGCCCTCGCTCTAATCACATAAAAACTATCTTGCAATGCTGCTTTTAATACCGCCTGTGCATTTTTGTCCGTTAAATTTTCAGCAGCTTCATTAATGGCTTCTAATCTGTCTATAAAATTTCTTGCATTAAAATATTGAAAGGCATACTCGCTCATTGTTTTTGATTCATCCTTAAACCATAATAAGGTTTTGTCATTATCTACATTTACATTGTCGGGCTGTGAAGCTGCATCAAAGTAAAAACTATCAATTCTTTTTTTATTCCAAACCTCATAATGATTTCTTTGGCCTGCTACATATACATCAACGCCAATAGGAAGTGTGAAGATTTTATTTTGTAGTTGATTTTGTTGTACAATCATTAATACCTTTTTTTCAGTAGGCATATACTTTTGTTCAATGCGTACATAAGGGTGACCGCTACCAAAATACCATTGATTAAAAAACCAGTTTAAGTCCTTGCCCGTTACTTTTTCAAAAGCCAACTTTAATTTAATAGCCGTCCCGCTGCCAAATTTATTCTCTTCTAAATAAGTATGTAAGGAAGCAAAAAAGGCTTTGTCGCCCACTAAGTGGCGTAGCATATTTAATATCCTTCCCCCTTTTTGATAGCTCACTAAATCAAAAACATCTTCGCGTTCTTTATAAAAAAAACGAACTAAATCTTTTTCTGCGTCCGCAGGGCTGCTTAAATAATATTTTAAGCCTGTGTAATTTTCATATTCACCTGCATCCTTTCCCTTGCTATGTTCCAGCCAAAGCGTTTGGCTATAGTCGGCAAAGCTTTCGTTTACTGTAATATTACTCCAGCTTTCAGCTGTTACGAAGTCTCCAAACCAATGATGAAATAATTCATGAGCAATAGTACTCTCCCAGCCATTTCCATCTTTTAATTCACGGGCATCTTGCAGCACCATTTCGTTATGCATAGTAGCTGTGGTATTTTCCATCGCGCCACTTACAAACTCTCTACCACTAATTTGTGCATACTTGGCCCAAGGAAAATCAATGCCTAAAATTGTTTCATAATAGGCAATCATAGCAGGGGTCATGCCATAAATTTGGCGCGCTTGTTTTTCATATTCTTTCTCTACATAATAACTTACCTCTTTGCCTTTATAGGTATCTTTCACAATAGCATAATCGCCTATGGCTAGAAAAAATAAGTAGGGAGCATGTGGCAAGTCCATCTTCCAAATATCTACACGCGTGCCATTTTTATTATTAATTTGTTTTGTCAATAAACCATTCGAAAGACTTACATATTTACTCGGCACCGTTAATTGAAATTCTTGTGTACTTTTTTGATTGGGCTTGTCAATAATAGGCAGCCATACAGAAGTGCCTTCCGTTTCTCCTTGGGTCCAAATTTGTATAGGCATGCTACTGTCTTTGCCTAATGGGTTAATAAAGTATAAACCTTTAGCATTGCTAATTGCTGCACTGCCCTTGCTTTTAAACTCGTTCGGCTTAGCGGTGTATTTAATGAACACAGTATATTTTTCCGAAGGCTTGTAAGTCTTGTCTAATTGTATTTTAATAATAAGTGAGTCATAAGTATATTTAAGCGCAGTCATTTTATTATTCATCATTAAACCTACCTGATGAATGTCCATGCCTTTTGCATCAAGGCTTAGTGTATTAGTTGCCTTTAAATACGGGCGTAAATTCAACCAAGCTTCTCCGTTTAATTGTGACTTTGCATAATTAAAACTAGCAACTAATTTAGTATGTACTAATTCATTTTCTTTTTCGGGAATGTCTCGATAAATACTTTTCCAACTAGTATCTTCAATCTCTTTAAAGTCTTGCTTGTCCTGGGCTGTAGCGTTTAATCCAAAAGCAATAATGAATAAATTGAGTATTAAAAATTTTCTCATCGTCTTATTTTTTTGCATTGTATCGACTTTGTATTTGATGCAACTAAGTTACTTATAAAAAAATAACTAGCTTAGCAGTATAAAATAATCGTTGATGGCCAGGTATTTTCTTGAAGTTTCCTATGATGGTAGTTTGTTTGGCGGATTTCAAATTCAGGCCAATCATCAAACCATTCAAGGTGAAATAGAAAAAGCCTTGGAAACCATATTTAGAACACCCATTTCATTGACCGGCGCTTCCAGAACCGATGCAGGGGTGCACGGATTGCAAAACTTTTTTCATTTCGATACCGATCTCGTTATTGAAGCGAAGCATATATATAATATGAATGCCTTACTTACTAAGAGTATTGCTGTAAAGGCCCTATATGCAGTGCCATTGGATGCACATGCAAGGTTTGATGCCATTAAAAGGGCTTACATATATAAGATACACACCCAAAAAAACCCTTTTTTAGAAGGCCGTTCCTGGTTTTATCCCTTTTCGGTGAATATGGAACTGATGCAAGAAGCGACTAAAAGCTTGTTAACCTATACTCATTTTGAAACTTTTTCAAAGAAAAGTACCCAGGTAAATACCTTTGAATGCCATATTACAAAGGCTGTTTGGGAGATAACTGATGACGGTTATACCTTTCATATTGAGTCGAATCGCTTCTTAAGAGGCATGATTCGTGGACTAGTAGGTACCCTATTACAGGTGGGCCGAGGCCAAATTAGCTTAGAAAAATGGCATGAGATTGTCCTATCAAATAACGAACAACTGGCCGATTTCTCTACTCCGGCCCACGGATTATATTTATCTGTTATAGAATACCCTTCTTTTTTGAAAAAAATAGTCTAGTCTAGAAAGCTTACTAGTATTGGCTTTTGTGCGCTAAAGCACAGATTTTGAACCTTTTGAACGTAAAAAATTACAAAATAGTATACAATATATTTGGATAGTAGCTAGGGCTGCTTATCTTTGCCGCCCGCTAGCGATAAAAGTTGCGAAACGGATTGTTCTCTGAGTCATTTTTACAGCAAAATAAAGTCCAAAATACTTTAAAATACTTCTACCAATAATTGGTGGAACTAAATAACAGCTGTATCTTTGCCGTCCCTCTTCAAAAAAAGAGTAGCTCTTCGAAATTATATTGCCAGTTTTATGAATGATTAATTTATTATTAATTTATTTTTTTCACCATAAAGTTTGGCTATAAATATAAATGTGCCTACCTTTGCACCCCCTACGAATAATAGGGCGCAAAAAAAGCACAAAAGATCTTTGAAAGTTTGGAAACAATAGTAACTGTATTCTTGATAAAATACAGGTAAAGGTTTAAGCATCAACAAGAATTATATCAGACGTTAATTTCGATTTATTGAGATTGATAGTCAGATCAAACAACATTTACAATGGAGAGTTTGATCCTGGCTCAGGATGAACGCTAGCGGCAAGCTTAATACATGCAAGTCGAGGGGCAGCATGAAGTAGCAA
>JBEIIN010000136.1:0-4441 GCA_040380795.1 Sediminibacterium sp.
GCAGCGGTAGAGGGAAAATCTAAATAAGGTTGTTTACCCTGAATGGTAAAAACATTATAAGACCAAAATGCTAATATATTTTTACTCTCAGTAGGAAAAGGAATATACTTTCTATAATCTAATATAATTGACTGCCAGTTTTGATCGCTTCCTAAAATTTTCAGATTATTTCTATACACTAAATTAAAATAACTGCTATTAGGGGCGGGATTTGAAACTTGTTTTCTAGTATCGTATAATAAATTAAGTGTTAGACCAATAGAACTAGACTGTTTTGTAAAACCATACTCATTAAAGCCCACTAAGGGTTTATTCAATGTGGTAGTATCTGTTATATTCCAACGGTAGTCTATGTTTAGGCCGGGTCCAAAATAAAAATTAGGAGCAATTTTTTTAACAATAGATTGATGCATTCTAATATATGAATAATCTAAATTGTCAAATAGTTTTAAATTGCTACTGCCTCCTAATCCAAAATCCTTTTGTGGAAATTTTAAATAAGCCCAATTGGTGTTAATATTATAGTCATTATTTTTTAACCAAATATTGGAGACCATTTGAGCAATCACCTGTTTATTTTCCGTATACTTTAATTCAGAAGAGACAAAGGAATGGTTATCGGTAGTTTTTTTTACGGGTAATATAAAATTCGCATTAATAGAACTTGCAAAACCAGTCGCTAAACCATATTCCACTGCAGGAATAAATGTAAATAAGGTTTTATTTTGCTTTTCATCTTGGCTGCGCACTTTATTCACTTTAAAAACACGGTATAACCC
This sequence comes from Sediminibacterium sp., assembly GCA_040380795.1. Classification (GTDB taxonomy): domain Bacteria; phylum Bacteroidota; class Bacteroidia; order Chitinophagales; family Chitinophagaceae; genus Sediminibacterium. The sequence goes on from JBEIIN010000136.1 coordinate 780, forward strand.
ATCTACAAAGTCTACCATGGAATCTAAACCCGGTTGTTTGTATAAGCCTAAAGTAAAAATATTTTTCTTGTGGATTGATTGATGTCCTAGGGTAGTATCCTGCGCAGTTAAGTCAAGGGAAATAAATAAAAAAACTAAGAAGAATAATTTAATAAGACTCCATTTCATATGCTAGTAAGTTAGATCTAAAATTTGCTTACAATGTATTAGCTTGTAATGGCGTAAAGGTAGTTCAAATGCTTATGAATTCTTGCTTTCATTCGTTGATTAGCTGGCCATGGGCTATACACCGCTTATGTAATGAGTAAGGAAATTGTATAAAAATATAAAATATTTTTAATAGATTTACGATAGAGAATTCATCCATAATTAAAAACACAAAATCATGAGTAATAATCGTAGAAATTTTATTAAAAATATTGGGGGCTCAATGGCATTATTGGCTGTTGGAAATGCTGCTAGCGCAAGTACCAATAAAAGTACTGCTACTATATTAAATTCAAAAATTAAGGTAAGCGCCAACGATAAAATACGCATTGGCTTAATAGGTTCAGGTATTATTGGACATTTTGATACCAAGACAGCTTTACAAATACCCGGTGTAGAATTAGTGGCAGTTTGTGACTTATACAAAGGTCGCTTAGAAGGCGCTAAAGAAACTTGGGGCAATCAAATTTTCACCACCCAAGATTATAGAGAATTATTAGCACGCAAAGATGTAGATGCGGTTTTAATTTGCACACCAGATCATTGGCATCAGAAAATTTCAATAGATGCGATGCGTGCAGGCAAACATGTGTATTGTGAAAAACCAATGATTCAAAAAATTGAACAAGGCTGGGGTGTCATTAATGCTCAGAAAGAAACGGGTAAAGTATTTCAAGTAGGAAGTCAGATGGCAAGTTCAGTAGGTATATTAGAAGCAAAAAGAGTTTTAGCCACAGGTGCTATTGGAGAATTGACGATGGTAGAATCGTTTTGTGACCGCTCCGATGCTAGAGGTGCATGGAATTATTCTATTCCAACAGACGCTTCCCCTGAAACAATTGACTTTGATACTTTCTTAGGGGCTGCTCCTAAAGTTCCTTTTGAAGCAAAGCGCTTTTTTAGATGGCGTAATTATGGTGCTTATGGAACTGGTGCTGCAGGAGATTTAATTGTTCATTTACTAACAGGTATACATACCGTAACGGGTGCAGTAGGTCCTGAAAAAATTATGAGTATCGCCGATTTAAAATTATGGAAAGACGGCAGAGACTCTTTTGATATTATAAATGCAGTGATGAATTATAAAACCACAGAGAAGCATAATGCATTTCATGTGGTGACAAGAGTGAACTTAACTGACGGAGAAGGCAAGGGCCCTTTTGGCATTAAATTAATTGGAACCGAGGGGGTGATAGAATCCTTTGGCAATGACCTAGTGGTGAAAACCTTAAAAAGACGCGCCGTACCTGGTTATGGTGGTTACGATTCTTATGATAGTTTCTCTAATAAACAAAAAGAAGAATTTAAAAAATGGTATCAGTCCGAGTATGGTAATAACACAGAGGGTGGTTATGATATAGGAAAAGAAACTAAATTTGAAGCCCCTTCTAATTACGATGATAGACTAGACCACATGATTGTGTTTTTTAATGCCATAAGAACAGGTAGCAAAATTTACGAAGATGCTTCTTTTGGTTTCAGAGCCGCAGCACCTGCTATTGCTTGTAATTTAAGTGCGCAACAAAACAAACCTATTTTGTGGGATCCGATTGGAATGAGAATAGTGTAGTTATTTTTTATCTTCTAATTCGTATTTAACAAAGGCGAATTTTTTACCATCGGGCGACCAAGAAGGAACGTTAATAGTACCCTGACCTCCAAAGAATGGTTCTGTTAAATCCTTAATGGTTTTATCTTTTAGGTTAACGAGTCTTAATTTTACTTGCTTACCAAAGGGATGCTGCTGTCCTTGGTCCTCTATATAACTTATAATAATTGCCTGCTTACTATTAGGACTAATATGTGCAAACCAATTAGAATAATTATCAAAAGTCACTTGCTCTGGCTTTGAACCATCGGGACGCATTCTCCAAATTTGCATCTTGCCTGATCTAAAAGAATTCATATAAATATATTTTCCATCAGGACTATATTCAGGACCATCATCCAAACCTTCAGCATCTGTTAATCTTATTTCTGCACCGCCATCACTACTCATTGCATACACATCATAATTGCCACCACGCTCCGCACAGTAAACAATAGTTTTCCCATCTGGAGAAACACCATGCCAATAAGAAGGTGTGTTGGCAGTAAGTCTCATAGGACTTCCCCCTTCACTAGCTACTTTAAAAATAAAGGAAGAACCTCCTTTAATAGCAGGCAGACTGCTTGAAATAAACAAGGTCTTGCCATCAAAACTATAGCCATGGTCGTTATTGGCATTGGTAATATCGCCTGTTGGAAGCACTCCTAGTTTCTCCCCCTTCGTGCTCACTTTTTCCAATATACCCGATGCATTAATTAATAAAAATTGGCCGTCATGAGACCAATTCGGCGCTTCAAAATGCCTTTTTTCTTTTAGTATAAGTTCTGCTTTCCCTGTTTCAAGCGTATATATGTACATAGCACTAATGACTGATTTGCCTTCTGGAATTTGAGCATTTAGTTGAAGGGTTAAAAAGCAAAAACATAGAAAGTTGAATATAATTTTCATGGGAGTCATTTTTTGGTTAATACTTTAGACCTATGAATAAGATCATTTTTAATACTAATAAATATAAGTAACTTTGAATTACTCTTTTAACTTATAGTATGAAGCGAAGCGTACAATTGCAAGCCCTTGAAACCGATACTATTTGGGACATTATTGTAATTGGAGGAGGCGCTACAGGATTAGGCACCGCACTCGATGCTTCATTAAGAGGCTACAAAACACTACTTATAGAAGGACATGATTTTGCCAAGGGTACTTCTAGTAGGTCCACTAAACTAGTACACGGAGGTGTTAGATATTTACAACAAGGCAATATTAAATTAGTAAGAGAAGCCCTACGTGAAAGAGGCTATCTATTAAAAAATGCCCCTCACTTAACATCGGTGCAAACATTTATTGTACCTGTATTTAATTGGTGGGAAAAAATGTTTTATGGCATTGGTTTAAAAATATACGATTTACTTTCTGGAAAATTATCACTAGGCGATACACAAATACTTTCTACAAAAGAAACCGCCTCTCACCTGCCTTCTATTAATACTGAAAAATTAGCGGGAGGTATATTGTATTATGATGGACAGTTTGACGATAGTGGGTTGGCTATTGAATTAGCGGCCACTGCTATTAAAAAAGGAGCTACAGTTATTAACTATTGCAAGGCAACGGGTTTTATAAAAACCAATGGGAAAATTACAGCAGTAGAATGTATCGATGTACTATCTGAAAAAAAATATACTATTAAAGCCAAGGCTATTGTAAATGCCACAGGTGTTTTCACCAATGCGGTTGTACAAATGGATGAACCTTTACAAGATGATTTAGTAAGCCCTTCCCAAGGAATTCATTTAGTAATAGATGCGAAATTTTTCCCGGGCATTGACGCCATGATGATTCCTAAAACAGATGATGGCCGTGTATTATTTGCAGTGCCTTGGCATGATAAAGTGGTTCTAGGTAC
>JBEIIN010000137.1:0-4378 GCA_040380795.1 Sediminibacterium sp.
CTAAACCAACCACTAAAACGATCCCATGTCTAAAGAATATATACAGATAGCCTTCGATTTTGAGAATCAGGACCAATTTGAAATGCTGGTCGCCCAACTATCCGCCTTAGGATTTGAGGGGTTTAATGAGGAGCAGGCAAGCCAAGGAATTAATGATGGGGTTAAAATGTCTAATAAACTAGGAGAAGGCGCAGGGCATTGCAAAACCTTCATATTAAAGACTGAAATTGAGGCTAATTTATTGGATAATGAATTAGATATTATATTTAAACAGCATAATATAAAGTATTCTAAATCAATAATTAAAGAAGAAAATTGGAATGCTATTTGGGAGTCTAATTTTGAACCAGTAAGAGTGGCCAATTTTGTAGGCATTCGAGCTAATTTTCATCCTCATTTTAAACCTTCAGTAGCTTTTGAGATAGAGATTACGCCTAAAATGAGCTTTGGAACTGGCCATCATGCCACTACTTTTACCGTTATTGAACTCATGGAATCAATGGACTTTAAAGGCAAGACCGTTTATGACTTTGGAACCGGCACAGGTATATTAGCCATCCTTGCCGAAAAGCTAGGGGCGGCATCGGTATTGGCCGTAGATAACGACGATTGGTGTATTGAAAATTCGATTGAAAACATACAAAAAAATGATTGTCAATTAGTTAGCATAGAAAAAGTAGAGTCGGCTTATCAAGATAAAAAATTTGACATTATTATAGCCAATGTAAATAGGCATATCATTGAGGCTAATATGCTTGCATTAACCCAATTAGCCCTTCCAGGTTCAGTCTTGGTGTTAAGTGGTTTACTTATTGAGGATCAAGTAGAAATGATTCAATTAGCCGTAAATAATGGCTGGACATTTCAAAAATCAAGGCCTTTAAATGGCTGGATTAGCTTATTGTTTAACATTTAATTAAAGTTTAGTTAACAGTGTTAACAAATCATTAATTTATTCGTCGTATCTTTGCCGTCCAACCAAATTTACAATGACAGAAGTTTTTCTAATAATACTTGCCTATCTCATCGGATCTATTCCTACAGCAGTCTGGGTGAGTAAGTCGGTCTTTGGTATTGACATTAGAGATTACGGAAGTGGAAATGCAGGGGCAACCAATTCATTCAGAGTATTAGGTTCTAAATGGGGAAGCTTTGTGATGCTGGTGGATGTTACCAAGGGTATTATTGCAACTTCCTTGTACATCCTTATTCCATTTTATTTAAACAACGAACTAGCAAGAACTAATTTTATGATAGCCCTAGGAATGGTGGCTGTTATTGGACATATATTTCCCATTTTTGCCAATTTTAGAGGTGGAAAAGGGGTGGCAACCTTATTAGGAATGGCCTTAGCTATTCAACCCATGGTAGCCTTACTTTGCTTAGTGGTTTTCTTAATCACTTTGCTTTCAACTCGATTTGTATCATTAAGCTCTATGCTCGCGGGAGTGGCTTTTATGGTATTGATCCTCTTTATTTTCAATGAAAAGGAGACCATCTATCGCCTTTTCGCAATAATAGTGGCTATGATGGTGGTGGTTACCCATCAAAAAAACATCACCAGGCTAATCAAGGGTACCGAAAATAAAGTACCCATTTTCAAAAATAGGAGTAGAGGAAGCCTTAAATAAGAGTTTGTTCAACAAATTTTTTTAAGATTTCATCCCATTTTGTAGTTCTAAAAAATTAGAATTTCGTAACTTCGCCGTCCGTTAAAACTTTAAAGCTATGCCAGGTAACCAGAATATTTTAGAGAAATTGCAACTAAAGGAAGAGAAAAATTTACTGATCCAAGGCCTACCTTCTTCTGTAGAAAAGCAATTCGCTAAGCTCGCATACAACAAGAACCTGACTCCCTTATTAAAGACTAGAAAAATTGATTTTGCGCTTATTTTCGCTATTAATCAATTACAATTGAATAATATCTTAAAAGAGGTATTCCCCGCCTTACATCCAGAGAGCAAATTATGGATTGCTTACCCTAAGACTACTTCTAAAATAGTATCTGATTTAAATAGAGATGCAAGCTGGGAAATTTTATCTAAGAATGATTATGAGGCAGTAAGACAGGTTACTTTAGACCATGTTTGGACTGCAATGCGTTTTAAGAAATTAGATCAAATACCTAATAGAAACAGAACCTTTGTTGAATTCAAGGCTGCCAATATTAAAGTGGACGATTTTGAAAAAAGATTAATTGCCCTTCCTATAGAATTAGACAAATTATTTGGTGCACATGAAGAAGCTAGAGAATTCTTTGTTTCTTTATCTATACTAAATCAAAAAGAATATTTAAGTTGGATTCAAGGTGCGAAGAAAGAAGAAACTAAACAAAAGCGTTTGGAATCAACTTTAGAAAAATTATTAGCAGGGAAGAATAGCCCCTCAGAGAAGTAGTTACTTCAAGATCACCGTTCCAATACCTTGTGTTAATGCACGCTCCACTTCTTTTAAATGCTTATGTATTTGAAGTAATTGTATTTGTTCTTTTTCAGGAGCAGTCTCAAGGTCCATTTGATTTTGGCTAATCATCTTTTTCACCTTCCTTAATTTAAAGTACATTAAGCCTATTTCAATTTCATTGATAATATCTTTTACATCTTCGCGTTCTGGCTTTCCTAATTTTTCATTCCATCTTGTACTTAATTCATGGTCGGGTTCAAATAAACTCACTACCCATTTTTGTACTCTTTCATCTTCATGGTATTGAAGCGTTTTGCCATTGGGCAGCTTACCATCATAAAACCATTTTTTATAAGCCTCTACCAAATACACCATATCCTCATTTTCTAAAGGGAAGCTTTCTATTTCATCAAATATCCACTGCGCTATTAATTTATTTTCTTTGGTAAGTTCATTGCCATACTCAATAATAAGTTTCACTAAATTTTTCTCGTGGGCTAAATCTTTATCTGTAAATAAGTCGGTGTCCTGTTGTTGTTCTTGTCCTTGAGGAAAGCTAGGCATTAGAATAGCCGCTTCATCATAAGACATTTTCTTTTCTTCCTTCACTATCTTATCACGCTTAAACTTGTTCACTAACTGCGTTAAGCCAGTCTCGTCAATGCGCAGTAGGGAAGCACACTTTCTTACATATTCTTGTAGCTTGGTAAAATCTTCAGGTTTATTAATTTTACTTAATGTCTCAGCAATTTGATTCACTAAGCTATTCTTCTTATTCAAATCGCCACCCACTTCTTTTAATTGCACTTCTAATTGAAAGAGTACAAAATCTTTTTTAGCCGATTGTACAAATTCTCTAAAAGCGTCTGGTCCCACTTTGTTTACATAACTATCTGGATCTTCTTTATCGGGAATTAAAACCAATTGCACATTCAAGCCTTCTTCCAAAGCCATGTCTAGTCCACGCAAGGCAGCCTTTACACCCGCTGCATCTCCATCATAAATAATGGTTAGGTTCTGCGTGTATTTTTTGATAAGCCTTAACTGGTCAATGGTTAAAGAAGTACCACCACTGGCTACCACATTTTCTATACCAGCTTGGTGTAAACTAACTACATCGGTATAACCTTCTACTAGTAAACATTCATTTAATTTATCTATAGAAGTTCTTGCAAAATAAGAACCATATAAAATTTTACTCTTTACATAAATATCATTCTCGGGGGAGTTAATGTATTTAGGCGACTTGTCGTTCTTGGCAATTTGTCTTGCACCAAATCCAATAATTTTTCCAGTGGTATTATGAATAGGAAAAATAATACGGTCCCTGTAATTATCCTGCCACTCGCCGTTACGCTCCACCACTAAACCTGTTTTGGCAAAAAGTTCAGGATTGAATTGATTTTGAATTAAGGCCTTGGCTAAACTATCTTTATCTGAAGGGTTGTAACCAATTTTAAATTTTTCAACAATGGGTTTTAAAAAACCTCTATGCTGCATATAACTTTGTGCAATAGATTCGCCAGCCTCTGTTTCCCAGTATTGCTTTGCGAAAAAATCCATCGCGAAATTATTAATCGCATATAAACTATCGGCTACTTGCTGCGCTAATTTTTGAGCAGGGCTAGTTTCCGTTTCTTCAATTTCAATATTATACCTTGCTGCTAACCATCTTAAAGACTCTACATAACTATATTTCTCATGCTCCATTAAAAAAGTAATGGTATTGCCGCTTTTGCCACAGCCAAAACATTTGTAAATTTCTTTAGCAGGGGAAACAGTAAAAGAAGGCGATTTTTCGTTGTGAAAAGGGCAGTTGCCTATATAGTTCGTACCTCTCTTTTTTAATTTTACAAATTCCCCCACCACATCAATGATGTCACTTCGGTTGGTGATTTGTTGTATGGTATTCGAGGTAATCATGAAGGCGAAAATAACGAATCTTAAGAGAAAATAGGGCTAATCTTGGTTCGAA
>JBEIIN010000138.1:0-4343 GCA_040380795.1 Sediminibacterium sp.
ACCAATTCCATATAATCTTTCACATCCTTCACTCTGCCTAATGTAAATTCCTTGGTTCTATTTCCATAGGCCATAATTCCATTATGTGCTCCTACTATACCTGCGAAAAAACCAAAACCAATTAATCTTTGTCCGTCCTCGTGTTCTAAACACTCATAATCAATGAGCGTTATATTTTTATCCATCATCGCCTGAAACAATGTTTGATTATATATTTGCGCTTTTTTGGTATGAGAAAAGAATAAATATTTTTTATTCGCTATCAATTGGTCTTTAGGTACTTCTTTAATGCCAAACAATATATCTGCCGTACTTATATCATCCACTACTTTAATACCTTCTTTTTGGTATTCTCTATCCTTAAAACATCTGTTGGGGGAAGACTCTACAATAATATCCCAACTAGGGAATTGATCTAACAAATACCTACACTGCTTGGGGCTAAGGGCTACCCGATTGTCGCTAGGAACTTTTCCTTCTTTAATAAGGCCAATAACCGGCATTTTGGTAATTTTACACAATATACAAAATATTAAAATGAACTATTTCGAATTGTTCGGCTTGCCTATTGGTTTTCAAGTAGATACAAAGCAACTGCGTGCTGCCTTTATGGAAATTCAACGTGCCTCACATCCGGATAAATTCACACAATCCAATGAATTTGAACAAGAGGAAGCCTTAGAAAAATCGGCGATTGCCAATAAAGCATTTACATTACTTCAGAACCCCAGCGCTATATTACCCTATGTATTAGAAATAAAAGGCTTTTTAGAAGCTGAAGAGAAATATGCATTAAGTCCTGATTTTTTAATGGAAATGATGGAATTAAACGAGGCATGGATGGACGCCGATGACGACCATGCAAAACAAGAAGTACTAACCAAAGTTAAAAATATAGAAAATGAAATTTTCAGCCCTATTAAAACGTATTTGGAAACTAGTTCGGTCGATTCTATTACCCAAGAAGGAATGCTGCAAATAAAGGAGTATTACTACAAGAAAAAATACCTAGATCGTATTTTGGCAGATTTTCGTTAATAGCGTAATATTGCAGCCCTGCCCAGATGGCGGAATTGGTAGACGCACTAGACTCAAAATCTAGCGTTCGCAAGGATGTGCAGGTTCGATTCCTGTTCTGGGCACAAACCCTCGTTTAACAACGGGGGTTTTTATATTAGTAAATATGACAAATAGGTGACAAAATTATCTAATAAACTAATCCCTAAGACAACGAACCGAGAACCCGTTCTTCTTATTGACGCTGTTCCTATAGAGGTCACTAAAGTTGTATAATAGGTATCGGCTCCATGCTTCTGTCGAATTGGACTGTTTAGCGCTCCACCAGCAGCCGAAATAGCCAGCAGTGAAGAATGAATAACCATCGTTCAAACGGTAGCCGCCAGGTAGACCTGCATAACCACTCTCATTTGTAGCATCTGCGTTGGGTATAGCCCATATAGTAGTGCCTTTTACCTTCATTTTACCTCCTGCTATTGCATCTCCACCTAAAAAATTACCTAATTCTGTCCATTCTGCATCAGTGGGTATATGCCAGCCTTTTGGTGTTAACCCTCTTGGATCATTCACAGCATACCAATTATACAATTTACTATAAATAGCTCCATTATTAGGATCATTATTATAATAACACCAAGCACCTGTTGTTAATCCAGCCCAAGCCTTTGGGTCAGTTACCTGTGGTATTGTATCGCCATTACGATAAGTTACAACATCCAGGTTTACTGTCATCCACTTTTGTGTACCGATAGAAATTGATAAAGAATAACAATTTAGTCTTAATAAATCTAAAGTTGATTTAAGTAAACCTAATCGCACTGAATCACAACCAGAAATTTTAACACAAGACAAAAGTCTTAAAGTATCTTGAGTATTTGGTTTTAATATTCCAAGTCTTAATGAGTCACAACCAGAAAGTTTAAGAACCACAGATGGCGTAGATTCTTTTTTAGAACAAGAATAGAATATTGAGAATAAAAAAAGAATAAAAATTAACTTTTTCATTGGAATTAAAAATTAAAGGTTTCTTATTGTTCTTAAGACTATAATAAATTTATTTTTAGTAGAAGATATGCATGTTTCTACATTTAATATACGAAATATATTCAGAACAATTATTTCTCCATGGTCATAATAGCAGAGAAAATCTGAATCCCTTCAAAAAAGTTTTTCAGTTTAATATTCTCATTCTCTGCATGTTGGTTATTATCGTGATTGGCAATAGGCATTGTAACAGGAGAAGTTTTCAATACTTTTTCAAATACAAATAAAGGAAGACTTCCGCCAAGTGTTGGTAGTAAAACGGGCTGCTCATTATTCATAAGCGAAATCGCTTTTGCTATTCTTCTTACATATACATTGTCTAAAGAGGTTTTTTGAGCATTGTAACTATTTTTGTCCCTCACCACCATACAAATTTTGGCATTTAATTTTCTTTCTTCATCGGTGGGTTCTTTGTCTGTTACAAAAAAACCTTGCGTCTTAATATGATCAATTACTTTTTGTTGTTGCCTTTCCCAATCGTTTCCAACTACCAATCTCAAATCCACAGAAGCAATGGCCTTAGTAGGTATTACATTGGCAGAATACTTGCCAACTCCTGCACTTTGTATACCATTAATATTTAAAGAGGGTAATTGTAAGGCGTCGTTTAAAGCACCTGTCCTTTCTGTGGCATTAATACCTAATTCTTTTTTTAGTTGGTCTTCCACACTAGGAATATTCGCAAGAGCTTGCTTTTCAGCATTAGATAAAGCAATTACATCGTCGTAAAAACCTTTAATAGTTACTTCGCCCTTTTCATTTTTCATACTGGCAAGTAGTCTTACGAGTTCCATGGCTGGATTTAATACCCAATTACCATAATGTCCAGAGTGCAGTGGACGCTTTGGCCCAAATACAGTTAGTTCTAAATGAGTGTCTCCTCTCACCCCCATTACCAATTGTTTTTTACCGGACTGATGCACAGGGCCATCACATATCACCCACATATTTGAAGCTAATTTATTTTTATACAATTCTAAAAATGCTTCTAAATTAGGTGAGCCTGCTTCTTCTTCCCCTTCGAAGAAAAATTTAATATTCACAGTGGGTTTTATATTCAAGGCTTTTAACTCAGCATAGGCATTTATTATAGCCATCACCCCTGCTTTATCATCAGATGCTCCTCTTGCATATATTCTTGCATTTGCATCATAGCTATTTCCAGTACTTAACCAAGGCAAGACAGTGGCGCCATTTTCATAACTTCCACTGTATAAACTAGGCTTAAAGGGATGTAAACCTGGGAACCATTTACTCGTATCTACAGGTTGACCATCGTAGTGGGCATAAAAAATAATTGTTTCAGTTGCTCCTGGTACTTTTACTTCTCCATATACCACAGGTGGCATTGAGCTATTTGGAAGGGTAAGTAAACTCACATCCTCTATACCTTTTGATTGCATGTAATTTTTTATCCAATTAGCATTGTCCTGTAAGCCCTTAGGGTTAATAGCTACATTGGGAATAGATAAAAACGATCTAAACTCATCTACTAAATTAGTTTGTTTTTCATTGATTGATTTTTTTATAAGCGCTTGTGCATTTTGTGAAAACACAGTGCCCGTAAAAAATAAACTAAATACTAAAATTTTGATCTTGTTTTTCATGTTCTTCTTTATATTTAAAAAGCCTCCCTATAAAGGAAGGCTTTTTATTTGTATTGTAAAATTATTATGCTAAATCGAAGCGATCCAAGTTCATTACCTTATCCCATGCGGCAATAAAGTCATGTACAAATTTTGTTTTGGCATCATCACATGCATACACTTCTGCAAGTGCACGTAATTCAGAGTTTGATCCAAAAATTAAATCAACTCTAGTGCCTGTCCATTTTACTTTTCCAGTAGCTCTATCACTACCTTCAAAAGTATATTGATGTGCATCGGTTGCTTTCCATGTAATACTAAATTCAATTATGTTGGCGAAAAAATCATTGATTAATACGCCAGGCTTACTTGTAAATACACCATGCTTGGAGTTATCGAAGTTGGTATCTAATACTCTTAAGCCTCCTAACAATACGGTCATTTCAGGAGCTGTTAAATGTAATAATTGTGCTTTATCAACAATCATATCTTCTGGAGATAACATGGTGCGAGGTTTGATATAATTTCTAAAACCATCTGCAATGGGTTCTAAGACTGCAAAAGATTCTACATCGGTATGTGCTTCTGTGGCGTCTGTTCTACCAGCCGTAAATGGAACTTTTACATCATGCCCTCCGTCTTTCGCTGCTTTTTCAATAGCAGCAGCTCCTCCTAATACGATTAGGTCTGCAAGTG